>CAYRMF010000001.1:0-35850 GCA_964425475.1 uncultured Candidatus Saccharibacteria bacterium
TCATTGTTTGACAGGTACAATTTTTCGTTTTCTCACAGGGTAACCCTGTGTATTATTTGTTTTCTCACAGGGTAGCCCTGTGTATTTGTCTATGTTCTATTATCTATTTTTCTTTTTGAGCGGTGGAAGGTGATGGCAAAGCGGTGTGCTTCTGCATTTGCATGCAAAATTGGTTTTTCATGTTCCGTGATGAGGTTTTTGGGACCGATACAGTATTTTGGCTTGTGGTATTCATTTTTTACCACACCAACGACAGGAATGACATACCCATGTTCTTGAAGTACACGCTCTGCCACATTGCGCTGTGCGGTACTTCCATCTACAACAATCACATCCGGCATTGCCCACTCTGTGTGCACAATACGTCGGTTAAGTATCTCACGGAGTGCCTTTGGGTCATCAGCATCGGTACAGGTCTTCACAATAAATTTTCGATACTCATGTGGCACTGGCTCCCCTCCAACATTAACCACCATGACGCCCACCATATCCTTTCCACCCATGTGTGCTACATCGTATGCTTCTATGCGCATGTTTCTATCATCCCGATACTCTCGCGCAACACGCCCGAGGAGCGCTACATCTTGAATGTGTCTGAGTGCAAATATCTTTTTTTTGAGCACTTGAGCACGTTCAAAATCGAGTTTTTTTGCAGAGCTACTCATTTCTCTCTCTAAATCAGCAATGATGCGCTCCTTTTTCCCTTCAAAAAAGAGACGGATGTGCTTGATGGTACGGGCGTACTCTTTTGCCGAGCACTCTCCCGGGTACAATCCTATCTGTCTGTTGAAATCAATCTTCCCTTTCGCTGTTTTACTTTTTTGCATATCGGCAGGTGCGACGACGTCATAAAACTGAAAAAGCTTTCGTATGATTTTGAGTGCGTCTTTGAAGAGCAACCCGCTTGGGAACGGTCCATACACATGTGAGTATTCATACGATTTGAGATCTTTACCGCGCACAACGAGCACGCGTGGATACTCCTCCTTGGTGATAATCACATGATTAAAACTTTTATCATCCTTCGAACGGGTATTGCAAAGTGGCTTATGGGTGCGAATGAGATTGGTTTCTATGAGCATCGCTTCGAGTACCGAGTCTGTCTGCATCCACTCAATATGCATAGCATCTGTCACCATTTTCTCAATGAGGAAACTCCGTTTCTCTACAATATCTGAGCCGAAGTAGCTTGCGAGTCGTTGTTTGAGAGAAGTTGCCTTACCGATATACAGTATCTCTCGCTTTTTTCCCAAAAAGAAATAGACTCCCGGTGTGTCGGGTACGGTTTTCCAGACGATATCTTTCCTAATCACAAATTGTATGGTATATTATTTTTCGTTTTTAGTACACCATGAGGAGGCCCAATGAAGTACGAAGACCTTAATCCGGAACAAGTAGCCATAATCAAGAGAATAATTCAAGAGCTGGATGAATTGGGAAATGTTTCGGATATAGTCATGTCAGCGATGTTGTGTCGTATTGCTCAAACTATGTTCGGTTCAAATGCACCTCGAAGTTTCATCGACGAGGAATGGAAAGAAGTGTACATAATCTATGACGCTGCCAAAGCGGAAATGGGGAACGGGGCGTGAGTCCCGTTTTTTTATGTTGTCAACTACTATCATAAAATTTGTATGCTATACTCTTTTTTTAGAATAGTTGTCTTTTCCAATTTCAATAACGTGAGGAGTGAAAATCGTGAGCACTGACAAATTTACCCCGCCCCGTGACGGAAGCGTTGACGTCCCATTTTCGAAACTACCTGGCATCCTGAATCGGTTCAGGAACAGAGAAATTTCGTTCTTCGACAGCGGTTTTCAGAATGTGGCTACTCTGGTCGGTATCGCAATGAGTGGTGACACCATTGAGATTGAGGTTACAAACTGGCGGAGAAGAAAGCGCTTCACCGATGATCAAATGCTTCTCTTTAAGGATCGTGACATCCTCTGTGTGGCATCTACTCTTGTGGTACGCATATCGGAGACCAACCCGGGCAAGTTCTACATCGCTTTAAGAAACGCAAATCACATCACGTTTGGGTGATTTCCACTCCCAGTCGATTCAGAGCACGCACTATGCGTGCTCGTTTTATTTAGAGTATCTTCTTCAAATACTGACCAGTATATGATTTCACATTCTTTGCAATCTCTTCCGGTGTCCCCTTCGCGACGAGCTGTCCACCACCCTCACCACCCTCTGGGCCGATGTCGAGCACGTAGTCAGCACACTTGATGAGGTCGAGGTTGTGCTCGATAACCATGACCGTATTGCCACGTTCAACCAATTCTTGAAGTATCTCAACCAATTTTTTTACGTCTTCGTAGTGGAGACCGATAGTCGGCTCGTCGAGGAGATAAATGGTCTTCATGGTATGAGGCCTATAGAGCTCTGATGCTATCTTTACACGTTGTGCTTCCCCACCAGAGAGCGTTGTTGCACTCTGTCCGAGCTCGAGGTACCCAAGGCCCACATCGAGGAGTGATTTGAGACGTTCATGAATAGCAGGAATATCAATGAAAAAAGTATCAGCTTCCTCGACGGTCATGTGAAGCACTTCGTCAATATTCTTGCCTTTGAAGTACACCTCGAGTGTCTCTTTCGTAAAGCGCTTACCATCGCACACATCACAGGTGACATACACCGTCGGCAAGAAGTGCATCTCTACCGCTATCTCACCATTCCCCTGACACGCTTCACACCGACCACCTTTCACATTGAATGAAAAGCGACCGCACTTCCATCCGCGTGCACGTGCCTCACCGGTTGCTGCAAAGAGGTCCCGGATGTGCGTAAATGCACCGGTATAGGTAGCTGGATTTGAGCGTGGGGTACGACCGATGGGAGACTGGTCTATAAGCACCGTACGTCCGAGGTACTCCGTACCACTCACACTTGTTGCATTGTACGTATGTGGTGTACGAAATTTTTTTTCAAGACGAGAGCGTAGGTTGCGATGTACAATCTCATACATAAAGGTCGATTTTCCACTCCCTGAGACACCGGTAATCGCGATGAGTCGCCCGAGTGGTATGTCGACATTCATATTCTTGATATTGAATGCTTTTCCTCCACGTATTTTGATTGATCCTTTCTCACCCTCTCTCCGCTTCTCTGGAACAGGAATGACTTTATCGCGACGAAGATAATCGAGTGTTATTGAGTGTGACTCATTCTTTTTTAACGCGAGTAATTTAGGCAGATAGTCAGATACAACTACTTCCCCACCATGAATACCTGCACCCGGCCCGATGTCAACGAGATAGTCTGATGCAAAGATGGTGTCTTCATCGTGCTCGACGACAATGATCGTGTTGCCAAGGTCGCGCAGGTGTGTGAGCGTTTGGATGAGTTTTGCATTGTCCCGCTGGTGGAGCCCGATGGTGGGCTCATCGAGCACGTACATAGCGCCCACGAGGCCAGAACCGAGCTGTGACGCGAGACGGATGCGCTGTGCTTCACCACCCGAAAGTGTATTCGCACGGCGATTGAGTGTGAGATACTCAATCCCCACATTGATCATAAAGTCCAAACGTTCAATAATTTCACGAAGTGCCGGCCATGCAATATCTTGATCTTTTTTTGAAAGTTTCAGATTTGCAACAAACTGTGCTGCTTCGCCAATCGTCATATTGGTAAAATCAACAATATTTTTTCCCAGATTTCCCTTTCCGTCGCCCCCGATGTACACGCGCATTGCCTCACGACGCAAACGTGCACCGTGACAGGCGGTACACTCATCGGTATTGAATATACCAACCATGCCGAGCCCATTACACTCCGGACACGCTCCGTATGGTGAATTGAATGAGAAAAGACGTGGCTCAACTTCAGGAAATGAAGAACCATCAATGGGGCAGATAAATTTCGCTGAGAGAATACGCTCTTCTCCATTTGGTGTCCGCATTTTTACAAGACCATTTGATTCTCGGAGCGCAAGCTCCACAGCTTCCGAAAGGCGCTCTCGGGAGTTTTTGGGTGAGTGCGTAAATTCACTCACGTATATTTCGTCAATGAGCACATCGATGTCGTGACGTTTATTTTTGGTGAGTACTATCTTTTCGCGGAGCTGTTTCACTTCTCCATCGATACGGACTGTTTCATACCCTTTTCCCAAGAGATCATAGAGCATTTGATAGTATTCTCCTTTTCGGCCCACAATCACGGGAGAAAATATGGACACGCGTGCTGAACTCACTTCCACGCCAAGCACATTTTTTGTCGTGTCATCTTTGAGATGTTTGATTTCTCGATCCTCAATTGATTTCAGAATAATTCCC
The DNA here is from genome assembly GCA_964425475.1 of uncultured Candidatus Saccharibacteria bacterium. Taxonomy (GTDB): domain Bacteria; phylum Patescibacteriota; class Minisyncoccia; order Phycocordibacterales; family UBA918; genus Damh-18. The sequence continues at coordinate 4,278 of CAYRMF010000001.1, forward strand.
AATATCTCATCCTGTGAGAGTTTTTGGATTTGTACATCAGTGTCGAGGCAATAGGGCTGACCTATGCGCGCATAGAGAATACGGAGGTAATCATAAATCTCAGTAATGGTAGCGACTGTTGAACGTGGGTTTCGAGAAGCAGATTTTTGATCGATTGAGATTGCAGGTGAGAGTCCTGAAATCTCATCGACATCGGGTTTCTGCATTTGTTTGAGAAATTGGCGTGCATACGAAGAGAGGGATTCGACATACCGTCGTTGCCCTTCCGCAAAAATGGTATCGAACGCGAGTGATGACTTTCCACTTCCCGAAAGTCCTGTGAAGACCACCATTTTGTTACGCGGAATGGTGAGGTCAATATTTTTGAGATTGTGCGTGCGCGCACCCCGAATGACAATCTTTGGATCGTTCGGTTCTTCCCATGCTGTTTTTGTTGGTTTTTTTATTGCCATACGTTGAGGCCATATGGTGGTGCATATGGGGTATGTGGAAGATTATACAGGAAAATACGCTATTTTGAAGCTGTAGAGAGTGGCGATGTCTTGAGGAACGTCGCCTTGCTGAATTTGAGTACAACGTGCGTCCCCACGCCTTTAATGGATTCCACTGCAATAGTGCCTCCCATGAGCTCAATGAGTTGCTTTGTAATCCACATACCGAGCCCTGTTCCAATCGTATTATCGACCTCAACATCTGCGACTCGGAAAAATGGTGCAAAGAGGTTTTTTTGATTTTCAGCACTAATGCCTGTTCCGGTATCTTTCACCCGTATTTCTACCATATCAACTCTATCCTCAAACGAAAGTGTAATACTCCCCGCTTTGGTGTACTTGATTGAATTGCTGACCAAATTGGTGAGTGCCTGATGGAACCGTTTACTATCAATGTACAAGTTGAGTGCTTGCGTGGGCGTATCTTGTCTAAGTTGTATCCCTTTTTCTTGTGCACTCACCTGCATTGCCTCAAGGACAGAGGTGATTATGTTTTGGATATCGGTATCCGCAGGTGCAAAGCTAAGTTTACCCGAGTGAATCCGTGCAACATCGAGCAAATCATTCACGATGAGCACCAAGCGATCCGACGCCTCCCCGATATGTTCTGTATACGTACGGATTTCGTGGGGTACATCAGTGCGCTCGAGAATCATACTCGCATACCCGCGCATTGCAGTGAGTGGTGCTCTGAGCTCATGTGCAATCATATTGGTGAACATGTCCTTTGCCTGATTACTTCGTTTCGTCTCTGCGTAGAGCGCAGCATAATCAATAAGTCGTACATGCCGAATGATGAGTGCAAACACCACGAGGAGTAGCCCCGTTAGCCAAAAATATGCCTCCATGATCCCTCGTGAAAACTGAGCGTCTGTCTGTGCAAGTGAAGAGCGCGTAAAAATATAATATGTCTCTCCTCCCGACACCTCTACCAGACGATAACTATTCCAATACCGAATACCGTCTACAGCATCTGGAATAATAAATGAGGAGTGGGGGTCAACATTTGCTGTACGATACATGTCAGGACTCTCAATGAAAGAACCGATATCATTGACTCTGAGTGACGCGACAACCCTCAGGTATGGTCCGTCTTCGATCACCACCTTGAAGTCGACTATATCGCTGTTCAATTGCGCGATACGCGTAAGCTCATTCTGTATAGACACATCACCTTCACTGGTGGTTCGAATGATTGTTGAGAAGACATCTTGGAGGAGACCAATTCTATCCTTTTGAAGACGGTCCTGATTATTTCGCGCTATGTCTAGAAATTTTTGACCACTCACAAAAAAAGCTGTCGGTATGACGACGAGGAGGAGCAGTGTGGTGAGTATTTGTGGGTTATGTCTGACATACTCGTATCCCCGTCGCATCAAAATAACGGTCCTTTGTATCATACTGGTTGAGGAAGCATGTCTGTGCGCGCAGGTACTTTTTGTGCGTGCATACCGAGAAGGAGGAGTACCAATCCAAACAGTACAATGAGCAGAGATGCAACGAGGAGGAATATACGCGTATCAAAGAACTGTGGTTTGCTCTGTTCTGACAGGGCAGCTGCACCAGCTGCATCGACTGCCGTATAAGCTTCTGCGGTCTTTGCAAAGGTAAACGGATTGCTTTTTGCAACGATCGTTCCCGTGTTGTCGGTGAGACCCACGTACACCTCGTGTGATCCGTTTTCGAGTTCTTTGTCGAGAATGTAACTCCAACTGCCATCAGCGCCTGCCTTTACAGTCACAATAACCGGAGAACTAAAGAAGTAAAGTGTTACAAAACTATTGGGGAGTGCCGTCCCCGAAATGAATGCTCGAAGTGGCTCATCGAGTGAATCACGTGAGAGTGACATAAAAGTTTGAATAGAAAGTATATCCTCACGGACAACTCCTGTTTCCTTAGGTGACTCATATACCACAAGTGCTTCACGTGTCACATCGAGGGGATTGTAGCCCTTTTCAATTTCGGTACCATCGATAACACCATCACCATCGGTGTCTGCTGCAAACAAGTTTGTCTTATAGAGATGTACCTCGTCATAATCAGAAATACCGTCTTTGTCTGTATCGGTAAATACAACATCTCCAATACGTTTCTTTAAGATATCTTCATTATTGAGTATCACTTCAGTAAGTCCAAACGTGATTTGTGAAAGATGGGTATTAATCTGATCTATGAGCTCTTTTGTTTCAATGTGATTCGGAAGATTTGTTATAACTTCTTGCATCAGATTCTCAATTTTTGTACGAACAGCAAGAACATTTTTCTCATCGTCAATTCGGCGCGCTCTCGCAAGTTCTTCGAGGAGTACACCGAGCTGATCACGATACGTTTGTACTACATCTTCAACGGTTTTTCTGAGGGTACTGTCATCACTCGCAATTCGTTCAGCAAACGTATTCGTCGATTCAATATAGACAACATTCGATTCATCAATCTCTCTCTTGGCTTCTGCTTCGTCTACATCTTCGGTCACCATAGTGAGCGAATCGGAAATAGTGGTGAGTGTCTCAATAGCTTTTTCTTCTTCCTCGGTGTATGCACTCATCACAGGATTATCAATGGTGATATACGTGCGTGTGCCTTCGGTAAAGCCATACACCGTCTTTACCCGCGCGTAGACTGTGTACGCTCCATTCGGCGTCTGTGTCGTATCCCATGTATATGTCCACGCAGTATCACTCTTTTTTGATGCAATACCGAGAAAACGAGGGGTGAGAGTCTTGTATGGTACCGCGTACAGTTCTACCCACAGTACTGGAGATGTTTCGATGGTGAGGTGTGCAAATCCAGAAAGTTCTTCCCCCTCGTGCACATCGAGTGCGATGGTCGGTTGGATTGGTGTACCATTCTCGATATCTGTCGTTCCAGTCGATGTATTTGTTGGAACGGTATTCGTCATTTGATTTTCAATGACTGCACGTACTTTGTCAGATTCTGCAGTATATCCATCATACGTCACGTATGCATAAAATGAGTAGGTACCATTTGGAACCATTTTTGAATTCCAGGTTGTTATCCATTCGCCATCTTTCAGATTACTAGTGCCAATGGAGTAGAGTGTTCCTGTTTTCACGTTTGTGGCGCGGACACCAACCTTTTGTGCACCCTCTGTAGTTGTCGTAAATGTAATTGTACTTGAAGCACTTGCGGTATCGATATCAAAATCAATATCAGGGTGCGTATCGATTGTCGTCTCCGTACTGGTATCTTGTATTCCTGTTTGGGTACTCGTGCTTTGTGTGGTACTTGATACCGTTCCTGAAGTTGTATTCGCTGATGTGCCCGATACGTTTTTAATCTCATATACCGTTGAGTCAGCTGATTCATAGTCGCCGTATTGATTTTTGATAAGAACACGGAGACGGTACTCACCATTCTCATACGCTGTTGTGTGCCATGTGTATGTCCAGGTCATATCATCAATCTTCGTCGCCATACCGAGCGTCATGAGTTGATTCGTTGTACGGTTATCGAGCACAAGCTTAACGCTTGTTGCACCGGGTACTATGATAGTGACAGGTACTGAACCAAAGAGTGGGGATTCCGCACCCACACTCACCTGTGCCTCAGGAGTTGTATACACTGAGGAACCTGATGTCCCGCTTGTATTACTTGCTCCACCTGATGTTGTCGTGTTGGTGATGCCATCGGTCACAGAAGCGGGTGTTGCGACAAAATTGAGTGCGGGAAGATTGAGGAGCGCAAGTATGCTACCCGATGCAACAAAAAATATTCCTACCACTCGTGCCACAAGCACAAGTGCGCTCATAGAGGGCACCATTGGAAAACGAAATGGCGAAAGGATAGCCGGTTTTGGGAGTACCGTATTTGAGGGAAGCATCGCACTTTCTTTTTTTGCACGTTTCTTCACGGTAACGACTGGTGTAGGAGCAACCGATACTTTGGTGTTTGCGGTATTGTTTGTTATTTTGATGCGTGTGTTGCGCGGCTCTGGAGCTTTTTTGAGTGAGACGGTAACACGCTTCATCGGTTCTCGTTTCTCTTCAGATTTGAAGGTTTTTTGTTTCACTGGTGCTTTCACAGCGATGGGGACTTTTAGAGCTTTACTATTCGTGCGTACAGACGAAATAGCCACATTTTGTGTGGTCGCTGTGGCAGTTTTACTCTTTTGTGCCAATCCTCCCATTACCTGTGTAGTATAACGCGTTCAACGCAATTACACAGTAGCGCTATCAACACTATTTCTTCTTTTTGAGTGTCTCGAGGGCTCGAATCTCATCGCGTATGAGGGCTGCTGTTTCAAAATCAAGAATTTTGACTGCTTCTTCCATTTGTGCACGCTTTTCTTTGAGCGTACCTTTGGGATTATGTTTAAACCGTTCAGCATCAATGACGAACATCGTGTGTACCGCGCGGTCGTGATCGCTCCGCATTTCAGCGGTAATGTCTTTGATCTCTTTTATTATGGTTGCTGGGGTAATACCATGTGCTTTGTTGTATGCAAGCTGAAGCGTGCGTCTGCGATTGGTCTCGTTGATCGCATACGTGAGTGCGGGGGTCATCACATCTGCATACAGGAGCACTTTTCCATTCACATTGCGCGCTGCACGACCTATGGTTTGGACGAGTGATGTTTCTGAGCGTAGAAAACCCGACTTATCGGCATCGAGGATAGCGACGAGTTCCACCTCAGGAAGATCGAGACCCTCACGGAGGAGGTTGACCCCCACGAGACAGTCGAATTCTCCTCTACGGAATGCGGTGAGTATTTCAATTCGTTCAATGGTCTTGATATCACTGTGAAGATATTTTGATTTTACACCCCGCTCGGTGAGAAATTCTGACAAATCTTCAGCCATTTGCTTTGTAAGTGTCGTGGTGAGTACACGTGCACCACTCTGAATTGTTTTGACGGCCTCCTCGATAAAATGCTTTATCTGCCCAGCGTATACGCCTTTTTGTGTTACTGGAAATGTTTCAATAATAGGATCGACAAGCCCCGTCGGGCGAATGACTTGCTCCACAATTTGTCCAGCTGGTTTAACACCGTGCTCACGCTCGTACGCACCGGGAGTTGCAGAGGTATAGATGCACTGACCGACACTTGCATCAAATTCCGCAAAGTTAAGAGGACGGTTGTCTACGGCACTTGGAAGACGAAATCCATGATCGACGAGTGTTTTCTTGCGTGAACGGTCACCCGCAAACATCCCACCCAGTTGTGGGATAGTGACGTGTGACTCATCAATAATAGTGAGAAAATCAGGTGAACCATCGTCTGTGTGCGGAAAGTAGGAGAGCAATGTATATGGTGCCTCCCCTGCCTTCCTCCCATCAAAATGACGTGAATAATTTTCAATGCCGTTGCAGTATCCCATCTCACGTATGAGCGCGAGGTCGTGCTCGGTGCGCCGTTTGAGGCGTTGTGCCTCAAGTAATTTCTCTTCCTTCTTGAAAACGGCAAGTTGCTCTTTGAGCTCTTCTTGGATATCCGTAATCGCGCGCGCACGTTCAGTCTCTGGCGTGACAAAGTGTTTTGCGGGAAAGAGAAAAAAGACCGTGCACTCCTCGAGTATCGTTCGAGAAATTGCATCAATTTTATGAACAGTGCGTATGGTGTCATTTTCGTACCCGAGACGGTAGATGACGCGTTCGTTTATGGGCATGATTTCAATAGTGTTACCCACCGCGCGAAAATGACCTGGCGTGAGATCTGCTGGTGTACGTTCGAAATACATCGAGACAAGAAGCCGGAGCATCTCTGCACGTGGAAGTACCATGCCGACCTCGATCTTTCGATGTACCTTTTCATACTCAATCGGTGAACCGAGACCATAAATACACGACACTGAAGCGACAATGATGACATCCGGGCGAGTGAGGAGCGCCTGTGTGGAGGCGTGGCGCAATCGGTCTATTTCTTCATTTATCATCGCCTCCTTCTCAATGTACGTATCCGATGTCGGCATGTACGCCTCGGGTTGATAGTAGTCATAGTACGATACGAAATAGTGGACAGCGTTGTTGGGGAAAAAATCACGGTACTCTTGCGCAAGCTGTGCGGCAAGTGTCTTGTTGTGCGCTATCACCAGTGTCGGCTTTTGCACCTGCGCAATCACGTTTGCTGCGGTGAATGTTTTCCCTGAACCGGTCACACCAAAGAGCGTCTGATGGCGCATTCCAGCACGAAAACCCGTGACGAGTTTCTCTATTGCTTGTGGTTGGTCTCCCGCAGGGGTTTTGTCTGTCGCGAGTGTAAATTCCATTGTTCTTGAGTATACATTCAGAATGCAGATAAAAAAAGTCGGCTCGTGTGAGCCGACCTCCTCGTGCATGACTTACCAAGATTCATCCTGTAAACGTTCCTTCGCTACAAGGAGTGCATCAGCTATTTTTTGGCTCAGCAGATCTGCCATTCTGTTCCATTCACCGCCGTATTTTTTGAGTTCCTTGATGAGCAGTGGTGTGTGATACTCTTCGGTTTCTGTGATGATTTTTTCAATCTGCTCCCTCGTACAGCTACCGATGTCTCGAATATTATCGAGTCGGTCACAGAGCTTTGCCACAATGGCTCGTGGCCCACGATGCATGATTCTGTTCAGATATTCGACAACGGTTTCTTTCCCCTTTGCGAGCTTTGTGAGTGCAAAGTGGTCGAGCGCGCACCGTTTTCCGAAATTGAGCTTCATTCTATAGAACGAAAGCAGATATGAGTCTTCTCCTATGTCGTGAAGTAGAATATTGATCGCCACATCCATGTCCATACCACCCAGCTCATCGAGGTATATCCACGCCGCTCGTTTTGGGTGATCAAAGTAGCGCGTTACTCCATCTCTCCGAAACTGCTTAGCATGACCCGCTTTTGCTGCTTCGTATGAAAACTTCACTCGCTCGGTATCACGTGGATTTGACCTCATGTGTACTGTTGCAAAGAAAATCTCACGTCCGGGTGGACGCTGAATCGGTGCAATGGCCATGACGACCTCCTTTTCAAGAACTACAAGGTTGAGAAATTATCTTTAAAACTAAGGGGTAACTAAAAATTGTCACATTTCTTGAGTTTTGGTAGACATTTTCAGACTGTTACTGTTATAGCACAATTTTATGGAAAAGAAATACATCAGAGCGCTCACATTAAACACAAAAATCCCTGCGGTGCGCAGGGATTTTGTAGGAGATGTGTGGGTACACTACGTCTCGTACCCTTTTGGTACAACCTCAATCGTCACAGAATCAGATTCAGATCCTGAAGGAGGGATTGGACAGGTAAGTTTGTAGGTTGTCCGTCCATTAATCGTGACGACAACTGAACCTGTGCTGAAATCTCCGATATTTGCAGTGATGAGATCGCCCGTACCGTTATTGAGTGTGCACGATGCTTCATTGCCGTTGTTGGTATCCCAGATGAGTGTAGTTGTTCCCCCATCGTTAACCAACTTACGTGTTGCATTTAACTCAGGGATGTAGGTGACCGTCACATTGGCTGTTGCAACAAGCACAAAACTAGTGAACAGTGCATTTTTACACATGAGGTCGTAGCGTGTCGGTACATACAGTACTCCTGTTGGTTCTCCACCTGAAGTAGTGTTGGTGATGCCAGTCCATTTTGCAACTCCAGCTACTTGTACCTCGCAACTTGTAGCGTCGTTGGCTGACCAGGTAATCTTTGAAGAGCCACCTGAGTCGTATGGTCCAGCAGGTATTGCTGTTATTGTACCCGTCGGTGGTGGAACAACAGTGAGTGTCGCGATTGAGCAATTATCACTTTCATTACCTTCATTATTTATTTGACCTCTTGAATCAACACAGTGTTGCACACGAAGTGTTCCAGATTGAGATAGCGTAAACCCTATTGAAGTGTCATCTTGGAATCCACCTGGATTAATCGGTACTGTCTTTGTTAAATGAGAACCAATCATGAGTGATGGTGCACAGCCGGCACCCCAACAGTAGGTGAAGTTGTCACTGAACTGTGTATTAACGGACGCAGAACCGCTATTAAGTACTCGACCACTGAATGTCACGATATCGCCTTTTTTTAAGGCACCATTTGCATTCGGAATCATGGCTGAAATAAGGTTTGGTAATGACGAACACGTTGCACCTGCATTTGGTGATCCTGCCCATGTGCCATTTGTACACACGTACGTAGCGCTACCAGTTGTAGGCGCAGTGCTGTCAGTGATAGAACCGTTTGCTCCACTATTCGTGAGAACGATAGTACCGGTACAGTTATCAGTACCAACAGACCAATTCATTACTCCAGCAGGACAACTTGCCGCAATATTCACCGTCGCAGTTTTGATACCGCTCGAGGACCCCTTATACGAACACTCAAGGTTGTAGATTGAATTAATAATTGGTGAGACATTGAGCTGATACGAACCAGCGGTAGGTGACTTATTCCCCGACCATGCTCCTGTAGCAATACACGAATCTGCACTTCCCGAAACTACCCACGAAAGTGTCGATGTTCCACCAAGATTGATAGTAGTTGGGCTTGCTGAAAGCGTAAGTCCCGGTGCCGGTGCAGCGGTGACAGTCACGACGGCATTCTGGATACCACTCGATGCACCACTGTTCCAACATTCAATGCTATAGGTCGCGGTTGACGGTCCAACCGTAACCACTTCTGTGTGAGGTCCTACTCCATATGCCTTCCATCCTGTCCATGCTCCAGAGGCCCAACATGAGTCAGCAGTACCGGTAACCGTCCACGTGAGCGTCGATGTGGCTCCTGCATACACTGATGTTGGGTTTGCACCAAAGGTGAGCGTCGGCGGATTCCCCTTACATGCATTTCCTGTACCCGTCACGGTGCCACCACCATTACCACCAAAACTTATCCAGCCCACCACGTCAGAACCCCACGCCCAACCACCCCATGCACAGCCAGAAACTGTAATTCCATAGTTTGAACCTGAAAGACTGACAAAACCATCCCACCCACCTGCATTTGAGGCATTTGCACCCATAGGTGCAATCGCACGTGCCCACCCCGTTACGTTTCCTGTGACTTTGTCGAATGTGGGTGGACATGTCCCCGAAGGACATGAGGTGACGTCGCTCGCATTGAAGCTTACCCACCCAATGTTTTCACTCCATGCGTATCCCGAGAGAGCACCCGTAGCAGAAACGGTCACTCCGTATGGAGATGTCGCGCAGGTACCGGTATCGGTACAGTTGAATGAAATCCAACCAATGTTTTCACTCCATGCGTACCCCGAGAGATTGTCTGTGGCACTTGCTTCAACTTGTGTTGGACTGAAAAAATGAAAATAAAAAAGACTTGTCAACACTATTGCGAAGAAAGCTAAAAAAACTAATACCGCGGGTACATAATTTTTTTGAGAATTTTCCATAAAACTTACTACCAGTTTACACTGAAAAATTTATATTTTATGAGAAGAATGTGTATAAGGAATGAAAAACAATACTTTTGGTACCAATGCTAAGGAGTACGTGTGGAAAGAATGCTCTCTCGTAATTTTTTTGTATAGTTCACGATGAAGTACAGATTGTGGAGTGAGGCCAGGTGAGGCCCCAGCATTTCGTGTGAGCGAAAGAGATGTGCAAGGTACGCCTTTGTATAGTGTGTGCAGACATAGCAATCACACCCGGGGTCTGGCTTGCCGAGGTCATGCTGACAGTCACTGTTTTTTAAGCTCACTTTCCGAATACCCTCGTGCGTGTGCGCGTAGATGCTTCCCGTACGGCCAATGCGCGTCGGCGCGACACAGTCGAAGGTATCACACCCCATGAGAACACCCTCAGTAATATCATCGGGCTCGCCAATACCGAGGAGGTGGCGTGGCTTGTCTTCGGGGAGAATGTCGTTCACCACAGCAAGCGCTTCACCGAGGTCTTCTTTGGAGAATGAGCCACCGATGCCGAAGCCGTCGAAGTCCATCGCAGAGAGGGTACGGGCGCTCTCCTCTCGTAAGTCAAGAAAGCGCCCGCCCTGCACCACTCCAAAAATTCCCTGTCTCTGCTGAGCATCATAGTTGCGCATGTGTGCGAGGAGTGACCGCTTCGCCCAGCGATGGGTGCGTTCCATTGCCTCTTGTTGATATTCTCGGGGCGCTGTGGGCGACGTGCACTCGTCAAACGCTACGATGATATCTGCACCAATACTGTGTTGAATTTCTATAGAGCGCTCGGCAGTAAAGCGGTGCAGAGAACCATCGATGTGCGAGGTGAACGTCACTCCGTCTTCATCAATCACACAGAGCTTCCCTTGGCTCATCGCGAGGTCTTTCGAATATACACTGAGCCCTTCTTCTATCTGCTCTGGTACATCCTCTTTAGAAAACTTTGTCACACCTTTTCCAAACGCCGCGCCGAGCGAAAACACCTGAAAACCACCCGAGTCGGTCATGGTCGGTGTCTGCCAATTGGCAAAGGTATTGAGTCCACCCGCTTTCTCAATGATATCTGTCCCTGGTTGCAAGTAGAGGTGGTACGTATTTGCCAGCGTTACCTGATTTCCCACGTACTGGTCGAGGTCTTCTGATTTAATGGACTTCACACTTCCCTTTGTGCCCACCACAACAAAAGCTGGCGTCTCAATATCGCCATGGGGAGTATGAATAACGCCAGCCCGGGCACGAGTCCCGGGCTGACGCTTCACGATTTCAAAAGAAAGAGGATTTGCCATTACACTTTTTGCATGTAATGACGGACATCCGATGTCCGTCAGTACCTGTTACTTGATTTCGAGGAGTTCTACTGCAAAGACAAGTGTTGCATTTGGTGGAATGCTCCCAACCTGCATGTTGCCATACGCCATGCTACCCGGTATGACGAGAATGCGCTGGCCTCCCTTTTTCATGCCGATGAGACCCTTCTCCCACCCCTCAATCACCTTTCCGCCACCGACTTCAAACACGAATGGGGTGCCACGCTCGTATGAACTATCAAACTTGACCCCATCTTGTGTTGTTCCGATGTAGTGCACGGTCACCGTATCTCCCTCCTGTACCGCACGATCCCCCGTGCCCATGCGCACATCGTCAATCACAAGGTCAACAAGTTCGCCTTCTGGTGAATGAGCTTTCGTAAGTGCCTTTTCAAGATCGGGGGTTTTATCACCCTCACCGGACGTATCTACCGCAACGACACTCGCTGTTTGGTCAGCACCTATATTTTGTGCTACTAAAATATCAGTTTTGAAACGAATAATGCTGAGTGAAACTGCCATAATTGCTACACTCACAAAAATTCCTATTGCTTCTGCTTTATTGAATGGGTTCATACATTATAAATTACTGTTCATCCTATAATAACGATGTTCGGAAAATATGCAAATTCCATCTCAGTATGAACTACGGATAGTTCTGGTATCTGTCTGTACGTCAGTTGAGCTTGCAATACCACTGAAAAGTCGCTTGATAAAAGGCACTGCGTCGTACTCGAGCATAAGTACCGGTCGTGAGTGTGTTTCCTTGCTTGAAAAAGGAATCACTGTTGAAACAATCGTATCGTCATCGATGGTCATACTGACACCATACATTTCCTGCACGTCATTGCTAAAAAACTGGTCAAATACAAAATTTCCGAGCGAGTAAAAAATCGGTTTCCCATTGTACACTGCAATATCCTGTGCTACATGGGGATGATGTCCGACAACTACATCAACGCCGTTATCAATAAGTGTCTGTGCGAGGTGTTCCTGTGATGCATTATGTGTGAGCACGTACTCTTCGCCCCAGTGCACGTACGCTATCTGTATGTCACTCTCATGCACGAGTTCTGCAAGGATACTCTGTATATCTGCATCAGTTGGGGAAACAAAAAGCGTATGGAGTGCAATCAAGCCGATACGTTTATTATCCACAACAATTACTTTTGTTGTGTATGGGCGATAATTAAGCGGTGAACCGACACACGTGATACTGTAGGCGGTGCAACGTGATCGCATGTAGACGAGCGCTGGTACACCATAATCGAGACTATGATTATTGGCATTCGATAAAACATCAAATCCCACATCGCCGAGTTGCTTGAGATACTCATCTTTAACTGAAAAGCGAAATGTCATTGATGGTGCCTTTGTGTGCACTTCAGTTACGACACCTTCAAAATTACCAATTGCAAGATCATGGCCAGAAATAAGATCTGCTGTAGGCACAAACGGATACAAAAAACCATCACGCTCGATACGTGCTTCAACAGCTCTTCCGAGCATAATATCACCAACAAAAAATAAAGTTGTCGAAGATGCTGTCCTGCTCCGTAGCGCAGACACCAATTCTCCTAACAATTCACTCCGTAATCCTGGACGTTCGAACAATGAAAACTCCGTCGTACGAGGTACAAATACAAAAAGCAATGCTCCGAGAGCAAACCCAAGTATCGTTCCTGCAATAATGGGACGCATAGACTACATTTCTTCTGACTGCCGAACACGTGCGTAATAAATTTCAAGAAGAACAAGAAAAAGGCTCAGTATAACGGGGCCCAATATAAAGCCAATCGGACCAAAAACGGACACGCCACCGAGTACTGAGAGCAAAATAAGAAATGGATGTGCGTTGTGACCACGACTCATCACATAGGGACCGAGCACATTGTCGATAAGCCCAACAGCGAGCACGCCCCAGATAGCGAGGAGGAGTGCGGGCAGATGCGCTCCTGTGTAGAGAAGGTATATAACTCCGGGAACAAACACGACACTCGTGCCCACTCCTGGGATGAGTGCTCCGACAGCGGCTACACACCCCCAAAGAATTGCCCTGTCAAAGCCAAATATTGTAAACCCGATTGCGGTGAGGATACCCTGAATCATGGCTATAAAAACAGTTCCGAGCGCGACTGCGCGTACAGCAACAGCAAGACGTGTGATTATTTGCGCGTCATAACGGTCGCGCAACGGGCTCAGTTGCATAAGATACTTTGTAAAGAATTTGCCGTCGCGGAAAAAGTAGAACATTGCAATGAGTGCAATAAAAAACATGAAAATCGTCGATGCTGTTGCAGTGAAAAATCCTACAAAATGCGTCACCACAAAGTTTGCAGCTTGCTGAATGAGACCGGATACATCCAGTGTAAAATTTGGGATGATTTGCTGTATAAATGTTTCCAACTGAATGACTGAATGTATGACTGAAATGTTTTCAGATGAATTGATGAGCGTATACACAGAAAGCGCTTCACGAAAAATGAGCGAGGAAACAATAGCAAGCGGTGTAACAATGACAATACAGGTGAATAAGAGTGACAAAAATGCAGAGAGCGTGGGACTGTGACCTGGTATTTTGTTCAATATAAATTCGTGTACGGGATAACACACCGTCACCACGATAGCAGCGAGGGCGAGTGCTCCTACAAACGGTGCGAACAACTGCCATACCAAATATGCAGAACCACCGAGTATCATAAAGAAAAAGACGTGCTCAATAAGTTTTTGTGTGTTGATACTCATATCGTATTTGCCTATTGTACCAGTAATTTGAAATGAATAAAGCCAGACGTGTGTCTGGCTTTAGTATCAGTACGCAAATCGTACTTCGGATGCGGTGGCTGCAGTTTCAAGGAGATGAAACGATGCGCTCAAAGCCGAATCAGCGGAAGTAAACGTCTGCGAAAAGAGAGATGAGAGGTACCAAAATACCATAATCATCCCAAGAGCTCTAAACATGTGATAAAAATTGCGACATTAACTGTATGCGACGACATACAGCCCAAATACTTTTGGTGGTCGCAAGAGCCATCACACGGCTTCTGTTTAGTATTATATCATGTTTTAAAGATTTGTCCAGCTACTTCAAAAATGGCTCAAGTGAGGTTCGGATTTCGTTTTCCTGTAGTACCCCGCGCACATGGAGCACAATCGCACCATCTGCGTCATACAGTATTGTCTCGGGCATAGCATAACCCGAAACAGCTTTGTAGAATGTATCGCCAGGATCTACAAGAAACAGAGCATCGCGTCCAATACCATACGTTGCTATGTATGCTTTAATGACTTCCCTGTCCTCCATGCGATTGATTGCAAGGACGGTAAGTGCTTCACCGTACTCTCTTTGGAGCGTATTCATAAACACAAGTTCGTCTTTAGAGAATGGCATCCATGTTGCCCACGAGTTGATGAGGAGGGGCTTCCCCTTAAAATCCTCCAGGGTGACCGTGTTTCCCTCTAAATCTGTATACGCGAGCATCGGGTCTGGTTCAATCGCTTTCAAATCACCGTGAAGGCCTGAAAAGGGGCTCATGGGTGCAAAGCGCAGGAAAACACCAACCGCCATACATGCAATAACTATGAAAAGTATTGCGAGTGTTTTTGTATGTTCGCGCGCAATTGCGAGTACCTTTTGCATAATTTATCCTTTGATAAATAGTTCAAATGATTCGGGTGTTTCACCTTCCGCTGCTGGAATAAGATTGAGCTCAACGGCACGACCCTCGAGCGTTGCTTTAATAACTGCATTTTCACTTGCATCAAAGCTCACCATGAATCGTTGTGGTGTGGTTGTTTGTTCACACGTATCAGCATGATTGACGACATCAAAATCAATGTAGACTGTTTCTGGCATGGACTCTTGTATGCGTGTTGACCAATTGAGCAAATCGCATGGGGTCGGCATGAGTATTTCACCCGCTACTGTGTGAGTCGGTGGAATAAAGAAATGCTTCGCATCGATGCGTGTAATACTCGCATATGGACCGTCGACAGCGAGTGGTTCCGGTTCCGTCGTGGGTGCTTCTGCTATTTCTGCTTTCTTGAGGTACGCAAATCCAAACATCCCGACAACAATGAGTGCAAGGATGCCAAATGCGACGAACATGTGTTTGTGTTCCATAGGAGTTGATGCTTAAAAATGATAATACGGTAAGTATATCACGAATGACTATTCTACAAGAGTATCGAGATCCGTATCATTGAGTACCGTTGAGGCATTATCCTTCCCTTCAATAGTGACCTCGTATGCTCTATTCTCAGTTGCATTCTGAATATACAACGATATAGCAACAAACATCAGGATAAGTGAAGCGAGCGAGATGAAGAACCATTTATACTGTGTTACAAAATACCAAGCAGTTGCAAGTGTACTCTGGGACCTTTCTCCTGAAGTGAGCTGACTACGGAGATCAAGAACCCCTTTCTGAAGTGGTGCGGTTGCACGCGCATACGTGCGTTGCATTCTGAGTGGCTTGGCGTCATTTGTCTGCTCTTCTTCACGAGTAGCTCCACGTACCTCTACTCCAGCAAGTTCGAGCATGCGACGCACATATGCACGCACCATAAAGACAATAAGCCCAACAAAAACTGCGATGCTGAGTATTGTAATGAGCGTCCACTTCACCGGAATAACCCAAAAGTACGTTACGGCGTTTGTATCCGAGGAATTTTTCATATTACGCTCATCCCCGTAGGCGAGTGTCGCGACCGCTTTGTATCTACCAATGTCGGTGAAGCGGAAATCACTCTTCCATGAAAAAGAAAAGTCACGAATTGTCCCGGGGAGCACGTTGCCGAAGTGTGTTTGATAGTTTACCGGAATATTTCCACGCTCGGTGCCCCACATGTTTGTGATGACAATGTTCCCACGAGGAATGAGGTGCACATTCCCCTTATTTTCAAAACGAAGTGAAAACGATGCATCAGGCGTATCGAGGAATGAATCATTGACGCGAAACTCGCGAATTGTTCCCACTTCATGTACATCACCCTCAACGCGCAAAAACAAGAGTGACGTAACTGCTTGTGAAGTACGTACCGCGATTTCATTCGTTTCTTTTGGTGGTTCTGTAGAGATGAGGACCGCAGCATAGTGTCCACCCGGTGAAGCATTTTGTGGTATTTCAGCAAAAAATTGAATGTCCTGTGTTTGCTCGGGTGGAATGGTAAAGGGGCCCTGTGGCATCTGTATCCACTCACCAAATGTTGTGTTCTCTCCACCACTTTCAGCAAGCGTAAGAAATTTCCCCCTACCCTCCTCTCCAACAGCTTGAAAGTTGACCACCTCGGCGTACACAGTGAGTGGGTACGGGTTTCCATTGACCACCTTAATGCTACTCTGCCAAATATCACCAGGCATGACTGAAAGCTGAAAAAGTGGTGGTGTGACACTGAGTACCTGCTTCTCGTCCGCATGCGCATATCCAGTGATGAAAAGCGCGTACGTAAAGACTGCAACAAAGAATATACTGTATTTCATGATGGTTTGGTGAGATGAAGATCGTGACCTTTTGATGTACTGTGTCCATCACGTACGTGCACCGTGAGATGTTCGTGGTCATCATCCTGCATATCATCATCGAAGTAGCGACGGTGGACATACCATGCACAGAGAGAAACAAAAATCACAAAACACGAAAGCATTATGATGAGCATGCGGAGCGGAAATATGTAAAAGAAACTGGTGTCTTGGAGCGAGGCACGTTGTGTCGAACCATACTCAACGGTGAGAAATGCTTTATATTTGCCAAATTTTCCTTCCGCAGGTATAGAGGCCGTGAAAGTGTGCTCTGCTTTGGGTTGAATACTTACGTTTTCAGTATTGACAGGAAGTGCTCCGACTTCCTTCCCCGTACTATCATAGAGAATAATCTCACCTGTTGGTGTCATAACCTCATCACCCGGATTAGTAAACGTAAATGCTGCCGCTTGGTTGTCGCTACTCGTCACAAATCTCTCAACGATGAATTTTGAGAGCTTGAGAAATTCTCTGTTCTCTTCAGCAATCGTGATGGTAATGACCGTTCCGGGTGCTTGTCCATTTGCAACCTGCCGTTCTGCTTCATCGCGATTGCCACCATAACCAAAACCGATGAATGCGTGATAGGTGTTGGGTACTGGGGAGGGGTTCATGCGTATGGTAAGCGGAATCGTTTTCGACGTACCCGGTTGCAAATCAATTCCGAGACGACTTATTTCAATCCATGAAGTCACCGACTTCGTACGGTCGCTCTCGACCGCTTGCTTGAATGCTTCGATGGTCCCTCCCTCTTTGAGGGATATTTCATTGACACTTGGATACACCGTTACGGGGGTTTCGCCCGTGTTTGTGATTGTTATGTCTTTTGTAATGATGTCACGAGCGACTGCCTTGGTATCGATAACCATAGGCGAAACGGTATATGATATTGCAAAAACAAACCCCTTTGGATAAAAAAGGGAAACGCAGAGAAATGCAAACACTAAAAATTTAAAAGATTGGAACTGAAACATAGCGAATACGTGCTTCATATAAGCCGGCATCTTGTAATGAACGAATAAACAACCGGTACACGATATCGGTCGTATCACTGACCGTAGGTTGTGAACTATATGATACCTCATCTAGGGTCGATGTGCTCACACGCGCGTACGTGTCGATGGCAGAAAAACGTGTTGAGTCACCATTCAGCGTATCATCTCCAGTATGGTATCCAAAACAGCTTTGTGCACCCACATCGCACCCGGAAGCCCAAGAAATGGGGGATGCATTCGTTCCTGTTACTGGTTTCATGTACGCACCATTGGTGCTCATCAAATCTCCATCCATGACCATAAATAGCTGATACCCCTGTGTGCCGTTTGTATCAATCGTAAGACGGTGTCCACCCTCACGCATCTGGTCGGCCACGAGCGTACCGAATGGAAGTGACGTTGGCGTGGTGTTGATATCGAGCGTTACACCCTCGATGACGGTCGATGAAGCGATGCCCGCCATGGTGAAGTTGAGGTGGGCACCCTCCGTCACCAATGATGGGTATGATTCGCTTGTATTTGTTGGTACGGGAATATTTTGCACAATATCAAACAATCTAAAGTAGTAGACGCGGTTGACGCGCGGGCCTGCTGACTGAATGGTAAACTCGTACTCAGCTGAGACGGTGTTATTGTGTCGATATCCCGTGAGTGCGCTCGGCGATTCGTTGTGTGTTCCACAGCCACTTCCCACACCAGCGACACACGATTCGGCATCAGAGAGTGTCACGGTAGAAATTTTTTCGTTATCGACTCCCCCACCATTTGCGTAGCACCACGTTGAGGTGGCAAGGCACGTGCTCGTTGCGGTGACATCGAAAGCTTGTGTGAACGCTGGTGACTCTGAGTACTGCAGTTTGAATCGGACATCATCTCGTGACATGTTTTCGGTTTCTTTCACGGTCACGCGGAGTTTGAGCGCTTGGGTGTTTGCAATATCAACCGGTGCAACATTCTCAACGGCGAGCGTCGTCGTGGGAGTTTCGTCAATCTCATTATCATACCAACGCCAATTTTGTGTCTTTGGTGTAAAACTTGAGGTGCGTAACTGCGGATACTGTGCGTAGGTATCGAGTGGTGTATTGTCTGCCTCAACCATTCTGAAGCAGTAGAATGTTTCTCCCATGGCACCGTTCTGCTCGACAATCCAATCGTACTCAATATCGTCATCAACCGAGACCGCACTCTCATTCGCCTCGGTGTCATTCTGCTCCTCGAGCGTACCTAAGATATCAGACACAGAGAGTTTGAGTTCAGAGAGCGTCGTGCCGTCTGTCGTCGCTGTTGCGTTATAGCCACGCCAAATGGAACTCGATGCACTATTTCCCACCATCCGCCAGTCAGTTTCGGGAATAGCACTACACGAACTCACCATCGGACCATATTGGAGACGGAACGCTCTGACTCCCGCGGGGAAGGTTGCATTTTTTGCTTGAATCGACATGCGCATACGAATTCGCTCATTGCCGCCGAGTGGTTCATCTGCACCGGTGAGCACCGAATTTTCGCCTAGGTCTACTCCCCCCACGGGCCACGGGTCAGTGGGGGTGAGCTCATTATTATCGACATAGAATCGATAGTAATTCTGTGTGAGTGCAAGACCAGCCGTTGGCCACTCCACAATTTCAGTCCTGAAGGTGAAGGTCGAACCAATATTACTTCTCCATATCTCATACGCGGTCGATGAGGCAATTGTGATGCCGGCGAGCGCTCGGGGAAATGTGGTATCAGCAACGGATGACCGTGCATTCGTAAAGATAGATGCGTTCGTGAGGTCACTGAGCGTTTTTCCAACAGGAATGCTCAGCGTGAGTGGTGCTGTACCACCACTGAGCCACCCGCTTGATTTTGTCACCACCATAGCACCGTCTGTGGTCTGTGTGTTTTCAATAATCCACGCAACGGAGGTTTGACCGGATGGTGTTGTCGCACCCGTTTCAAGGTAGTAGGAAACGTACCCAATACTGGAAAGCCACACCTCAGCTCCAAATTCATCGGTACCGTTGAGACCGGTAGTATTTCTTTTCTGGGTGTGTATGAACGTACGCGTGAGACTGCTCAGTGCAGAAATCGCTTCAGTCTCAGTAACTCCCGCAGTCGTATAGGTGTGCTGACTTCGTTGAATATTCCAGTTTGAGCCCGTAAACTCAACGACTGCATAGCTCACTTGGACTGCGTCCGAACCCGAAACACCTCTCCGAAAAATTGGTGCATTGAGAGATGCGTGCCACTCAGATGTTGAGAGGCCGGATTCATAATTTGTTGATGCTGTATCGGGATTCTGTTGTCCCGTGATGAATACCACCACTTTTGCATCATCGACAACATTCGAACGTACTGTACCTGTTGCACTCGTTGATCCGGTCCCATATCGGTGGAAGGTTTGTCCGCGGACAATCATTTCATTATCTCCTCCTGGGATGCCAATGTACTCTACAATCTCCCAACTCACTCGGGTCGTGCTCGAGATACCCGTACGGGCAATGGTGACCGAGGTCATGATGTTGGAAGGATTTACGATATACGCAGTTGTGTTCGTAGCATTTTGAGCGAGGACGTTGCCTGTGTTATGCCCTGCTCCCGTATGTCCTATGTTCGTGATACGGATAAATGCACTCGTCGATGCAGAGGGGGTAATGTAGTCGACACCGGCAACAAGTGTCGTTGAGGTACTACTCGTCGCTATCGTCCTTGTGCCACGCTGTATCTCAAAATCTCTCTCCGGAGAAGTTGTGAGCTCGGGGTACTTGCTATACACATCGAGAGGAACGCCAGCTCCCGAGAGACGGAAACAGTATGTGGTGTTGTACCCGGCGCTCGTCGTCTGCTTGAGAGAAAATTCTGTTTCAATAAACTGCGTTGTGGTAAGTGCTGTAGACGCAACCTGTGAAGAGGTGTCCTTTACTGCGCTGTTTGGGGTAAGGAATGTTGTGTTCTCATCGGTGACACCTCCGGCATTCACCGCGATATTGGTGGTGTCGCCTCCTTCCGTGAGATTGGTGGAGTTATACATGTCGAACGCACCGCCAACAGCCCCCACATCAGTCCACACATTTACCGCACTACAGGAAGAAATTTTGGTGCCGTACTCAAGTCGATATTCCGTTGCTTCTGCTGTAGTAGTGGTTGCCTCGTTGGACACCTGCATACGAAGTCTGAGTGGTGTTGCTTGAGAGATGTTTGCAACCGCGGTGTCTTCCACTCCTCCTGTCGTTGAACTTGCGGTTGTCTCACTCCCGTTGTCGCTCCGCCAGTGATAGTGTGTCTGCGTATGTACCGCGCCGATGAGTGCTGTCGACCCATTCATGTTACGCGCTATCTCCGGGCTCACACTTCCCCCACCTGAGATGAGTACATCCGCAGGGGGATTTGTAATTGCTATATCAATAGTTTCTCCATTCTGCGCACTCTGTGTTGTGTCGAGCACCGTATAGAGGCACATGGTTGCGGTCGTGGTGATGGTCACGGAGCCGGTGAATGTCGATGTACCGTTCGCACTCGAAAACCCGTCGGTATCGGTGCTTCCAAACTGCGTGGCACCACCAACATACGATTCACTGCCACAATCGTACGGCGCTGAGGTGTCGAGATCGTAGTAGAGTTCGATGTTTTCAATATCACTCTGCCCATCAACGGTTCCCTGTTCAGAAATGGTAATACTTGTGACGTCGTGGCTCGTGCTGTTGTTGGTGATTACAAACGCACTTCCCACATAAAAATTCGTCGCAGGTAGGGTTGTGGTCGCCTGCTGTGAGGTCGTTGCGATATTCACCGCGACATCCGCATTGATGTTTGCGCGCGGATAGTTCGTATAGGTGTGAAGTGGAGTACCCTCATCGGTAACACGAAAACAGTAGCTACTTCCATCTATCGCCGATGAGGAAGCAACAATCGAGTATTCGAGTTCAACAAACTGTGAAGCGGTGAGTACGATATCATCTGTCTGTGATGAGGTATCGTTAATACCCCCATTTGGGGTGAGGAATGTGCTGTTCTCATCGGTGACTCCACCCACTCCAATAGCAATATTGGTCGTATTGCCCCCATCGAGCAAATTGGCAGAATCGTACATATCGAAGTGTCCACCGGCACTGCCGACATCTGTCCATCCACTCGCATCACCGCAGGCGCCAGAGTATTCCGCGTACTCTATGCGGTACTTCGTTGCGGGAGTGACACTACTTCCCTCGTTTGAGACCTCCATGCGAATGCGAGCGGGGGTCCCTTTGGGGAGGGCGAGGAGTGGTGTATCCTCAGCACCATTCGTTGTCGAGGTTGCTCCCGATTCGGTACCGCTGTCATCTCGCCAGTGATAGTGGGCAAGTGTCGGCATGTCATTGTATACGGATGTCGTGCCGGGAAGCGCCTGCACGGTGTTCGGGCTCGCAGTACTCCCAGCCACCACAACATCACTCGTTGGGTTCGTAACCTCGATATCAATTGTTGCATTACCTGGAGCACTATCTTGTACATCGAGTACCACGTAGAGACAGTATGCAGTGGTGGGACTAATCGTGAGCGTGGTACCACTAAACGAGGACACGCCATCTGCACCGGAAAATCCATCCGTATCGACCGAACCGAATTGCGCTTCACTCCCATCGTATGACTCACTCGCACAGTCGTACGGTGTAGCACTGTCTGCTTCGTAACGGAGTGTTGTATTTTTGAGGTGTGAAGAAGCATCAATAGTGCCCTTTTCAGTGAGCGTCACCCCCGTAACCGAAAACGTGTTCGTGTCTGAGGTATTGTAGAGCGTAATTGCTCCACCGATGTACACGCCCGTAGTACCAGCGGACACTGAAGCGATTTGCGAACCGGTCGTCGGCTGTGCGGAGCTCGGCAAATCCACCATGGTTGCTCCATAGATATCGTCATCGGTGTTATCAAACCAGCTCACATACATACGGTCAGCGCTCGACATCGGAAGATCAATGCCGTAGATATCGTCCGGATTTACCGTGTTCACCGGCCCCTGCTCATAGCCCCACGAATTCATCCCGTCTCGTGATCGCTTCCAAAGTACATTTGCCGTGAGAGCACTGTTTGCAATTCCTTGACCACTATATGCTACATACACATCATCATTCGTAGAATCAAGTGCTACTGCGACGTTGGTGAGTCCCATGTTTGTGGTTGTAGCAGGATATGCCTTTGATATCCACGAGCCTCCGGTGTAGAGCGCTGTACGGATTTGGTCATCGGTACCCAACGTTGCATTGCGCGCAATGTAGGCGAGGTAGAGGTTCCCCGTAGAAGAACTGACAGCGACATCCATACCCATGTCGTATGTTGCATTTTCAGGGGCTACAGCATCAATGGTAGTCCATGCAGCAGACCAGATAGTGTTATTCCATATTTTGTACCGAAGTACATCAGCTGAAATATCGCGGTTGATAACCATAATACTTCCGCCAGAGAGTGGCATGAGCATATTTTGGTCACTTGCTGCAGCATCGAGCGGATTTGCTCCTGTCTCCGACCAGTTACCCGCCACATTACACGAAATAGTACACTCGACTATATACGAATCAGGCCCGGTGGTACCGTCGTTCGATACCGCGTAGAGTGTGCCGTCAGTCCCACGCGTCACGGAGACAAAGTTTTCTGCTTCCGTGAGAGACCCTCCCTGACCGGCAGTCATGTTTGTCGGTGTACCTCCCGAGAGGAGTGTATCATCGCTCGTATTGAGACGGTTGTACCAGAGGTCATCGGCACTCGCATCGGCGGTCACGATGTGGATACTCGAACTTGCTGATGCAATACCCGGTGTCCACTTGTCGTACCACACGGTCACCTGGTGACAGTCTGTCTGTGAGTCAACGGTGGTTGTCGCACTCCATGTGCTACCACCATCAGTCGTCTTCCTGTACACACAGTATCCTCCCACATCTCGGAAGAATTTATATCCCACCTGATCGCTCGTGAAGACACTCTGTGAACCCGACTGAAGGTGCGAGGTACCTGCGGCCGAGGTTGTCGGGTCAATGGTTGATTGCGTGTATGCATCACTGCTGTTTATCTCATCGAATGCACTCGTCGTGACACGAACACCGTCTGAAATATCGAGTAACGTATCTCCATAGATATCATCGTCGGTATTATCAAACCATGATACATAGAGTCGCGTGTCGCTCATAATATTCATATCTATGCCATAGATATCATCCGCTGATGTATTGATTGGCCCATACTCGTAGCTCCACGTACTCATACCGTCTGTTGATTTTCGCCAGTACACATTTCCTGATGCAAGAGTCGCGAGTGCCGTACGCGCACTGTAGGCAACGTAGATGTCGTCACTCGAGGTATCGAGACCTATGGCGACGTTCGTGAGACCTTTCTCACTATAGCGCACCACCTGTTTCTTCACGGTCCACGAACCACCGGAGTATACAGCCGTGCGGATTTGGTCGTCCAAGCCGAGTGCGGTACTGCTCGCGATGTACGCGAGGTAAATGTCTCCGGTCGTCGGGTGCACGGTCATAGCCATACCAACGTCATAGGTAGTGTTGTCCGGCGCGTACGTGTCAAAAGTTGTGGTCGCAACATCCCATGCACCCGTGCCGTTATTCCACACTTTACTCCCGATGTCTTCAAGCCCAATGTCACGATGAATAGCGATGATGTTTCCGTTTGGGAGTGGTGCAAGTATGGCGTAATTGTTGGTTAGTCCAAAAGGGTTTGTTCCTGCCTCTGACCAGTTTCCCGCAGTGTTGCAGTTTGTTGAACACCGCACCACATATGAATCAGAGGCATCAATACTCGCTACATATATTGTTCCATTGGTGGCCTTCGTTATGGACACTTGGTTGGCACCCGTTGTGAGTGTCCCACCCTGCGCCGTTGCAACACTCACCGGCGTGTATCCGAGAAGAAGCGTGTCGTCATTGGTATCGAGGCGGTTGTACCACGCATCATCGGGGTTGGCGTCAATTGTTGCGATGTGTATCTTCGTGCCAGTGTCCCCTGGTGTCCACCTGTCATACCAGACCGATATTGCGAGACAGTCTACCTGCGCATCGACGGTTGTTGTAGAGCTCCACGTTGTTCCCCCATCGGAAGTTTTGCGGTACACGCAGTAACCGGGTGCATCAACAAAAAATTTGTATCCGACTTGGTCGCTCACAAAGACTGTTTGTGCACCCGACTGAAGGTGGTACGTGGGGGTAATGAGCGCATTAGAATCAATCGCAGACTGTGCAGCTTCTGCAGTGGGAATCTCATCGTATCCGAAGCGAATAAGTCCATCACCAAAACTTCCGACAAGAATCGTAATGATAAGGTACAGTGAAAAATACACCCTCCCCTTCCTGAGTTTTCCGAATAACCCTCCTTTCATTTCCTCTTCATTATGGACTACTTAGACATCCAAAACAATCGCATCCCTGTGTGAAAACGCTTTATAAAATCTATAAAAATTTTAAAATATAACATCTCCACATCAATCAACTAAACTAAATGAGCGACATCGTAAGTCGCTCATTTTTGAGTGTTATGAGCGACTTACGATGTCGCTCATTTTGCGGTGATGGTGGACTGAAATAGGTTTTACATGCGCGATTCTTCCTCAAGCACATCTTCAAGTGGCACATATGGCTCAACTACCAAGTCCTCGATGTGTGCGGTGTCGGTAGATGTCGCGGTATTCTCAAATGATGGCACGAGCACATCAACAGTTCCCGCGGGTGTACTTGTCGCTTCAGTCACGACAGGTTCCTCGCTTGGCGTCTCGAAGGATGGAATAACGATGTCGCCATCGTCGATACCATTGTCAGTTGTCGTTCCCACATCGTCATTTTCATCTGAATCGACTTTCTGTTTTGGTTGCGTTGTTGGTGACACGAGTGCGCGCTCTTCACCTGTTTGATCAGGGTCGGGAATCTCTTCGGGAACCGGGGTTGGCTTCGATGCGAGATCGACGATCTCACCGCTCTTGAGGTCGTATCCGCGCGTTTCGATATCGCCGGTCTCCATTTTTGCATCATACACGAGCACAAAGCGCGGATTCTCAATTGAGCCACCTCCTGAATCGGAAACAGTATCGATGAGTCCAGTGCGAAGGTCATACACCTTCACACGCCACACATCTCCTTCGAAGGATTGCCACACGACATGCGTTCCGTTCACGCTCGGTGCAATATCGTGAGTGGTATTATCGGTGAGCATGGTCACTTTCTCGTCTTCCAACATAAATATCTCCCAGTCACTTCCCACCCACCCCTGCCACACGACCGTGTCGCCAAAGACGCTCGGTTGCATGTTGTTGAAACTATCGTACGTCAGCTGTTTCTCACTCTCCTCATCAAAGTCGTACTGGATAATTTGGAAACGTCCGTCTATGAGACGGTGCCACACTGCAGTGTTGGAAACCTCATCGAAGTACGGAGCGTCGTCATCAGCTTGATTATTTGTGAGTGGTGTCAACTCGCTATTCTTTTCAAGATATATTTCCTTGTCACCTTCTGCGTCGAGTGCTGAAAAGATTCTATCGGCGTTGAGCACCTGTGGTGCCTCGGTGGGGGTAGCGCAATAGAATGTGCCGTCGCCCACGGTGGTACACTCGTTTTTAGAGAATGAAAATCTATTTTCATCGTTCGTGACAACGCTCACCACATTCTGAGAGGTGGTGAGGGGTGTGGCTGTCGCCTCTTCGGTGACACCATCAGGAAGAGTCACTTCTGCTTCCACCTCATTCACCACTTCAGGGTCGACCGGGTCATCAGTCACAATCGCACTCCCCTCTGTCGTTGTTGCATCCGTCAAAGGAGCAGTAGGTGTATCACCACTTTCATCAATCGGTGTGTCGGCAGTGCCAGATGCCAAATCTTCTGCGATTACAGTATCAGCTATGGTATCGAAGGATGTTTCTAACGGTGTCGCCTCGGGCTCATCCACAGCTTGGAGTGGAATGTCTGAGGGTGCAGAATTGTTGACAGGCGCAGGTTCGATTGCAGGCGGTTGTGCATCTGGAGTGGTAATGTCTATGGTCGAATCGCTCTCAGGATTTTCAGGAAGAGCCGTATTGGGTTCAGTGCCATTCGTGGATTCAGGTGTGCTTTCTGTGGAAATTTCATCGGCAAAAACGGGAGCAAGTGGCATACACACAAGCACAAAAAGCAAACACAACGAAAGAGCGCCGTAGACACGATACATCAAACCCCGCATGGACGTTCGCGAGTTTCCATTTATAGAATGCTGTTTCTTCATACCGTTTGCACAGATACGACAATATTCGGCTTTTGAGCCGTGTCGTACGTGAAGGCACGCATTGTCCACATGACACATTACGCACCTCTTAGCTAATGATAGCAAGGAGTGACAAGTATCCCTACACAATTATCAACAGTGCTACTTGCGGAAAGAGTCAGCGAGTAGAATTGAAAAGTCTTTAAACGTCATACGACCATCCCCATCAAAATCAAACAGTGCATTTCTCGTAAACCACGCTGACATAAATACACTGATGTCGGAAAGATCGACATCCCCATCTCCATCAGTATCCGTCACAATAGAGACCGTCGCTTCGCCCGAGATAACCCCATCATCACCCAAAACAGCTATCACTGTCTGATTATCAGCGAGCGATGGCGTAACACTCACTTCAGTACCTTTTCCATCTCCAGCAACAAGTGATGAGCCACTGACAAAAATACGTGCAGTACCGGCTTCTATTGCCCTCACTTTAATACGCGCGATGGTATGCTCGCCTATGAAACCTTTTCGAAATGTTCCACCACGAAGGTATATCTTCCCCGCTTTTGCAGAGGGTTCTTCAGTCCATAGAGTAATCACTGAGGTGCCGGTATCAATACCGAGCACTTGTATGGTGTCTTCAGGGTACCCAATCACCAAGTCAACGGCATTGATTGACACATGCGCAGTGACATCGACATGTATATAAAACTCTTGATCTTGAGTCACCGTCTGTGCACTTGTACTTATGGTTACATAGGATGCATTTTCCCCAATAATCGATGCAAGACCAGCTAAAAGTGCAGCAACAATAACAGCAGGAAACGCGTACTTGACTGTCGTGTACTGTGTTTCACTGTGTGAAGGAAAAAGTGCTTTCCAAAGTATTTTAAACATACTCACTGAACTAATTGCGAGCGCAACTCATCAATACGCTGATTGTGCACCACAAGCAATTCATTGATTTCTTGTGCCTGTTGCACCAGTTGCGTGACATGCTCACTTTGAGATGATTCACCGGTAATGAGTGAAGCAATAATTTCGTCCTGAATACGTGCTTGATCACCAAGTCCGGTACTCCGTCCCTTTTCAAGTTCAATAAGTGTATTCCACTCGGTGCGCTGGAATGAGTCAAAGTCTTCTCCACTGAGGAGAGCAAGTGTGTCAAGAAGTGTATTGTAGTGGACAATTTCACGCTCAAGTTTTGCAACCATGAGTGCTTTACGTTCTGCATAAAACATACCGCAACTCTCGGAAAGTGTCTGCACTGCGATGAGCTCTCGCATTGAAAGAGCTCCGAGATTGCCGAGGAGATTCTCATACTCATCACGACGTGGACAATCACGAACAATGCTCTGAATAATACTATCGGCACCATTACTGTCAGTTATCTCGGCCAATTGTGCCAAGTAGGATCTTTCTTCTTCAAGTTGCGTACGAAGAAGTGTTTCAAGTGCTCGCTGATTGTGGTGGACGTACCACGTACCAATCACAAAAACAAGCGCGACGGAGAAGAGGACAAATGCGATGTAGAGGTGTTTTTCAAGTGAGTTTTTCATACAGTATTATGAAACAACGCGTTCAATGTCTTCAATCTCCTTCCGAATCTTTCCCTGTGCCGACTTCAGATCATTTTCTATACGCTCAATGAGCACAAGTTCTGCTTTTGTGAGCTTACCCTTGCGTGATTCCTTGAGCTCACCAACATTCACATCAAGATTTTTAATAATCTCCGCAAATTCACGTGAGAGTCGGTCTTCGGCTTCAAATGTTTCTTTGCGAACAGTGCGCTTCCAGCGCGCGAGACGGTGCCAGAGGTACCACGTGCCAAAGATGAGTACAATGAGGAGTGACACAATAGGGACAACTACCGAGAGAAAATTGATGACGACCGTGCCCGCAGCAACGTACCCAGGAACTTCGGCAATTATTTTAATTGTGTCTGACTTTTCACTGACACTTCCGAATGCATCTCGTGCAACGGCAGAAATAGTATACACACCCGTGTCGAAGGGAGTATCAGGAATGAAGGTGAACTCACCCTCTGCGTTACTCTGTACCACATAAGGATTACCTGTCCCCTCCTCCGCGACACTGAGGATAGTATTATCACTCGCGCGCACCACTTCAATTGTTACTGTTGCATTCGGACGTGTTTTCCCTTTAATGGCAGGAATAACTTCTGTGTTGATGCGTGTCGGATACTCAGTGAAGATAGGTTTCTCGAATGCATCAATGGTGAGCGAATAGCTCGCAACTGCTGTGTTACCCGCACTATCAAACGCCTCAACTGAGATAGTGTGATAGCCCGGCAAGAGTGATTCGAGTGTGTACTGTTGTTTTTGTTCGGTATCAGTGAAGACGATCGGTTCCTTACCATCAATTTGAATTTTATACTCGATAATTGGTGATGTGTCATCGAATGCAAATATGAGTACCTTTGCAGGATTCGTTGCGTCAAGGGGTTTTTCGGTGATAGTGAAGTTTTTTGGACCCTCCGTATCAACGGCGAGTTTGTACTCAGCAATCCGTCCCCATCCATCAGCATTTTTGAATTGCAAGTGGAAGTATGAAATTCCTTCGGGCAAATCCTCAAGTGTCTTCTTCGTAAGTGCTTCTTCATACACTTTTGTCGGTACGGTGCCACTTGTCCGATCGAGGAGCATTCGTACGGCAGTTACGCCTGCAGGCACTGTCCAACTCAGTGTTGCGTTTTTCTGCTTGTACCATGCAGTTTGATCAGGGTGTGTACTCGATGTTATTTTTGGTGCTTGCGGAGTGTTTGCAGGCGGTATGTACTCAGGTGCTGGAGTCTCCCCTTTCGCAGCAATCGTGAAGGAGCCACTGCCCATAGAGGTGAGCACATTGGTGCCCATACCGTCAGCAGCGAGCACGGAACCGCTTGAAAAAGTGACTTTTGGTGTCCCCGCTCCAAGCGGTCTGAAGGTTATGGAAACAATCGTTCCAGCTCCACCCTTATACCCCGTGGGTGAACCACCACCGAATGAAACCGTCCCTGCGCTGTTTGAAAAAGTTGGCTCTTCTGTCCAAAGATTAAAAATGGAGCTTGCGCGTGTGACACTGACCACCTGAAGTTCGCGCGTATTGAACGTAAGTTTGCCATCCGCCGCATTCACTGATTTCCCTTCGGTATTGAGCACAACCGATACACTGAACGGTGTTCCTGCTGTATACACTCCGGTGCTTGGACTTACCTTGAGCGTCGCAGCATCAGCACTATGCGCAACGAAAAAAAGAAACAGTCCGATTACCCACAATGTTTTGTTACTATTCATATATTTATTGTTCTTTTGAATTTTCGTTTCCTTCCAATCGTTTCTTTCGTTTCCAAAGTACAAAGAACACCAGTACCACGATACATAGCAATACCCCACCGAGCACACTGATCAGTATCAGCATATCGGATGAGATGCTTCTGAGTGCGGTATCGGGAACCAAAGTCACAATACGAACATTTCCAGCTTTATCGAGTGCTTTTACACGGATGGTGCTGTTCAGTGTTTGGTCTTTGAGTACGTATGGACTTTCTGTCTGTACCCATGGAGCATCGGCACGTCCCCACTTAAATGCATTAAATTCAGAAAATGGTTCCTCCATAACCTCATAGTGATCGATACCGGACTGTTTATCACTTGCGTTAAATACGATGAAATACTCACCACTGAATGCATAATCGTCCTTCGTAAGCGTGATAGCAAAATCAGAGGGAAGCTCTGTATCACTTTGTACACTCTCACGCCATGCATCTTGTATGCTCTGGCCTACAGTATCATCGAGCGTGATGATTGCATCCCGGAGTGTTAACGGTGCTGGTGTACCGTAGCCATCATGGAGCAGTACCTGTGAAACTTCATCAAGCCATACATGTGGGGTCTTGTTTGTATTTGCACCTCCAATACTTAACCCCGGTGACTTAAACACAATTTGCAAAATAACATTCGTGAGTGATGGATCACCTGCGATACGTCCACAGTATCCGCCAGGAACACCGCCAGCAAAATGTATTGTTCGGTTTACTTCATCAATAGTCGGGTCTTCTACCCAGATATTGAGAATAGAATTACCTCGTGAAATATCAACCGCAATAATGCTCTCATCATAGTGAATGAGCGCATCGAAAGTATTCACACATTCTCCCTCATCAGTATCAATACGCAAATCAACCACAACACTATCTCCGTGATGAATATTTACTGCACTGGGATCAAAATACAGTGTTGCCGCATGAGTGTCTGGTACACCAAAAGAGAATGCGCATACAGAGAAAAAACAAAACGCAAGAAATGTACGTATCATAGGTATTGCTCTAGTATAACAAACGAAATCAGCGTAAAAGCTATCTGTACACAGAGGTGGAAGTATTCATTGTGGCGTTCCATATCTCAGTACTATCGGAGGTACTCTGAACGTAAGACAAATGAAATCCCTTACAGGGACTGTTCAGGTTGTATGCTAGTTTCTTCCTTTGGTCGAAACTATCGACAACCTCGATTAAAGTGGTCTATACCACTTTAATCCCTTACAGGGACTGTTCAGGCTGTATGATAGTTTATTTCGTTTTACTCATAAACTATCGACTGACAATCGAGTGAACAAAATAAATAAACACTTTTATTTATTTTTGAGCGAGTGCTGTCAGGAAGCTTTGCTTACAGCCTCTTTTTCATGTGCCCCGCACATGAAATCCCTTACAGGGACTGTCCAGATTGTA
>CAYRMF010000002.1:0-29127 GCA_964425475.1 uncultured Candidatus Saccharibacteria bacterium
CCTGCGGTAAACACGTTGGCGGTTGAGGTCTCGGTGTCGCTAAAGAATGCACCGGTTCCTGATGCGACAACCGCTCCCACGAAGACGATCATTGCAAGACTTGTAACTATTTTTTTCATAAAACTTTTTTCAATAAATTATTAATTGCTCTAATAACAAAACGCGTGCACTACGTGGATGTGTTCATACAAAAGGTACAAAACGCAACTCGTACTGAAAATAATACGCCCATATCAATGCGCATCATACCTATGCTTGAAAAAGAAAAATTCGTCACTCACGTGCTCTGGTTACTCCAAAAGAATGGCTCAATTACTACACTGTTTGCACCAACCTTCGCTTCACGTCTCGATGTGTTGGTGTATAAGATATGTATTACCTGTTCATAGAGACTGTATATGCTGTGTACTCATGGGGGATAAAATTCAAAATAATATTCGAATACAGAATCATATACTTGTATAGATACGAAAAACAGTTTTTCAGACAACGGAGGATTGGATTGTGAATTTTTCGTGATGTATTCACGATGATTTCAGTACTTCTCTATTTGCACAGTACCGAAAAGAGCATACAATTATATGAGTTATGCTGGTTTATTTATTATCGTAATCAATTATCTATGAACGACATTGAAACAACACAAGCACCGGTGACTCCAGAAGCACAAAAACCTGCGGAAGTCCCTCACGATGACACAACCCTCATGAGCATACTCGCGTATATTGGTATTCTCGTACTCATTCCCTACTTCACCGCAAAGCAGAATCCCGTTGTAAAATTTCACGTCCGACAGGGGCTCGTGCTCCTCGTCCCCGAAGTTCTCTTGTGGGTTGCGAGTGAGATTTTGTGGAGCTCCATTTTCTCACCTATTTTTATGGTACTCAACCTTGGACTTCTCGTCCTCTCAATTATCGGTATTGTGAATGTCGTCAATAAGAAGCAAGAGCCACTCCCTCTCGTAGGCCAATACGCGAAGCACTTCAACATCTAGTTTTTATGGGATTTGAAGATCAACCAGAAATACTTCCTACTAATGAAGAGCGTGCACGGAGGATTGCGCGAGACTTTGAGCTCTTTGACAGAGATATTTCTCCAAAGGACTTGCGGTACACGCACATCATCGAGCACCTCAGAGGAGAAGTCGATGGTGACACAAACCTCCTCGAGGTTCAAACGGTACGCGTGAGAAAAATCTTTGCTGAAGATCTCGGTGCATTTGGTGAATCACTCCCCGCTGATGTGTGGGAAATACTTACCGTCATTGAGCTCTTTGACCCAGAGACAGCCTGCCACTGTGTCGACACGTACCTCGTCGCAAAAAACAAAGTCGAGAAACGGCTCTTTAATGGGATGGTACTCGCCAACTCATTCAAAGAAGAGTCGGTCGACCTCGATACGTTCTATACCTCTTGCCTCCTCCACGATGTGGGCAAAGTTGAGGTACCCCATGAAGTCGTCACCAATACGGTGACTGATACTGAGTGCGCGACCCACCTCTTTGCACACAAGGACGATATCCTCCTCCCCGCACTACGTGACTATTTCAATAATCCTTTGTTTGCACTCCCCGAAACAATCGACTCACCCGAGGCGCTCAATAGGTACCTGAACGAAGAATTGCACGAGCGTCCGCAGAAATTTACCCCCATCTACTTACTCCTCGGCAACCTCACTCCCGAAGTACGTGAGGAGGTCTCAAGACAGCTCAATCATGTTGGCTGTACGCTCGATGATTCACTCCTCACCATCATGCGCACCCACGACGGATACTCACGGGACATCCTGAAGATGCTCGGACACAGCGTGGAAGCAACGCTTGCCGGCGCGCACCACCACAAGAATGAAGACAACAAAGAGGAGGAGCACAAATACCGCATCACCATCGGTACGTTGCAGGTGAGCGTCGACCTCGCGGATATCATTCACCTCGCGGATGTAGAAAACGCCATTTCAAATTCCCGTCACTACAAGACTGGGAAACCCCTACTCGAAGCGCTCAAGGTGCTCGCGGTGCACGCAAAATATGGTGTCATCGACAACTACATCGCGTACATTTGGATTGCAGATGCCCTCAACGACCCAAACAGCACAACCCTATTCAATCTAGAAAATGAGGACGATCGCAAGAATTATGATTTCATTGCGTCATTTCTCGATACTCAAAAAAAACAGCGCTTGGGGTACCCCGCGTGGCGTCTCGAACAGATGAAAAATGGTCCAGAGGGGACTGTTGCTGAGTAGGTTGCACATATTTAAATTATGTTGTATAATATTGGTTGGATCTTTTCACATTGGAGGAATTACCATGGATGGCAATAGATTGTCTCCCTTCACAACCACCAAGATTCTTGACGAAGTAATTTTGATTGGCAATGATACAGTCTGTATCTACATCGGGATCACCAGACCTGGTAGGGATGGTCGAGTAGGTATCGGCTTTTACAATGTCGATGAACCGTCCACACGAGGTTTCTTCCCGGTTCTGGATGGCGACATCGTCAAGTGCTGGCGAGCGCTCTGTGTACTGAGTGACGTGAATGAACTCAACGAACTCGCCTTGAGTAGCGCAATCATTCTCGCAAGTCGTGGACGCCTCGAAAAGTGGCAAGTAAAGCAAATTGAGCCACTTTCGTCACTTTTTGGTGACCTCCGCGCTTTCAGGAGGCATCTCCTCACGACCCTGCCGCGACGAATGACAACAGATTACATCATCAATGGTCTCATCCGACATGATGTACCCTTTGCTGTCGAAGGTATTGTCAAGGAGTATTGGCGAGGAGGCAATCCTTTCATGGGCGCATATTCGTGTAAGTTCGCGGATAAGTATGGTATCCCACGGGTAAACATGTGGGACTCCTTCAAGATGTTCGTCGGACTGACATAAGCCCGACAAAACAAAAACCGTGGCTCGCGCCGCGGTTTTTTAATTATACCAGTGCTTTTTCTTATCTGCCCCTATGACGCCAATTTCTCTTTCACCTTCTGCGCAATCGCACTCAGGGTAATGTTTGATTTCACAATATAATCGTCGCCTCCTGCAGAAATTATTTCAGCTACCTTTTCGAGGTCGTCGAGGGCAGTGAGTACAATCACTTTCACCCCTTTCCCCCACGTATCGGCGCGCAACTCTTTGAGTACCGTCACACCGTCTTTCTTCGGCATGAGCACATCGAGGAGCATGATGTCGGGCTTATGCGCGAACGCGGTTTTGAGACCCTCCTCTCCATCAGGGGCGGTATGGACGGTAAATCCTTCATAGGTGAAAACCGTCTTGAGTGCTTCGCGTAGGTCGGGCTCGTCTTCTACTATGAGAATGCTCTTGGGTGAGGTGTTCATGATTTCTTTCTTAATTATTGTAAACAGATTCTGAGAAAACTTTTAAACTGCCAACTTTTCCTTCACTTTTTGCGCAATCGTCGTAAACGCAACGTCTGTTTTTACAATATATTCATCACCCCCTGCTACAAGTATTTCTGAAATTTTTTCAAAGTCATCGAGTGCGGTAAGGACAATGACTCTCGCTGTTTTCCCCCACGCGTCAGCGCGCAACTCCTTGAGCACCGTGACCCCATCTTTCTTGGGCATGAGTACATCGAGGAGGATAATGTCAGGCTTCTCCGTGAGTGCAACATGAAGCCCTTCCTCTCCATCAGATGCAGTACGCACGTCATACTCATCGGAGAGAAACATTGCCTTTAATGTTTCGCGAAGGTCTGTATTATCTTCCATGATAAGGATTTTTTTGGGTGTTTTTTCCATGTGATTATATTTAATATGAATAGATACAATGGTACGTCAAGTTCTTATTTTGGCAACACCACCGTGAATGTTGTTCCCTTCCCTTCGGTTGACTCAAACGATATTGTGCCTCCAAGGAGTCGTATCGCTTCTTTCACCACATAGAGCCCAAGACCCGTACCCTCAACTCCATGCTCTTGAGCATTTGATGCACGGAAAAGCTTTGAAAAAATCATGTCTTGGTCTGCGACCGGAATACCGATACCGGTGTCAGCAATCGTAATAACGAACGCATCGCCACGCATCTCAGCATACGCACGTGCAGTACCTCCCTGTGGCGTATATTTGATTGCATTTCCGAGAAGGTTACTCACCGCCATATTGAGAAGGTGCGAGTCTGAATCATATTCTCCCATCTCTGCATCCCAATTTGTTTCCAGTGTTACTCCCCGCTCAGTAGCATACGCACGATACTCATCGAGAATTAATTCAAAAAATTGCTTCAAATTAAAGGTCGAGCGCTTCACCGCAAGTGTGCCGAGCTCGAGCTTGGATACATTGAGGAAATCATCAACAAGCGCCCCCATTCGCTCCAAACTATTACTTAATTTCTGTACATATCCTTTCTGTATATCATTCAGTGTATCCCCACCCATTGTGGTGAGTAATTCAAGGTTCCACCGCATTGCAGAGACCGGCGTGCGCAACTGATGTGAGGCGAGTGAAACAAATTCTGTTTTTGCTTTATCGACTTGCTTTTGCTTTGTGATGTCGACAAGTGTCATAAGCCCCTTTCGTCTTCCATCGGGATCAGTAAAGGAAAAAAGTGAGAGCATCACATAACGTATAAGTCCATCAGAACGTTTTATGTGTGACTCAATATCATTGACAAACCTTCCCTCTTTAAAGTATTCGGGGATGAGTGACATTTTTTGTTCATCATCTCCCTCAATTGCGCGAAAAATGTCGACTCCTTCTAGTTCACTCACTTCAATATTAAAAAGTCGTGCTGCAGAAAAATTTGCTGACTCGACGACACCCGTCGTATCGATGAGCAAATAGGGTACCGGACTATTGCGATACAGTTCTGCGAATAGTTCACGGGAATGAATAATCATCTCCTTCGTGATACCTTGAGCGAGTGTATGTGCACTCTCGTATATACGAAGTGCTTGATACACACTCACCGAAATAAGCGCAATACTAAAGAGAAGTGTTGCAAGAAAAAGAAAGGGGTACATTTGAGGAGTAATCCCAATACTTTTCCAGATAACAAACACAACACCCAAAAGAGCCCCGCCAGTCATTCCTGCTATGGTGAACGCGGACGTCGCTGAATACGTATGCATCCCTATATCATAGCAGGTTTTATTTCATGCAGAGCACAATCATGCACAGTGTGAAAAACCCAATGTGATTGATTTTTGATATACTCCTTGGGTATGAAAAAAACAGATTTTCCGTACGCTGTGAAGCGATCGAGTGCCGGCCTTGGGCTTTTTGCCACACAATCCTTCGTGCGTGATGATTTCATTATTGAATATACTGGTGAAAAAATCACCCACGATGAAGCGGACAGACGGAGGGGGAAATATCTTTTTATCCTTTCCGATACGGTCGTCATTGATGGAAAAGGTCGCGAAAACATTGCCCGGTATATCAATCACTCATGCACACCAAACGCTGAGGCGGAAACTGATGAAGACGAAGGAAAAATACGTATCATTGCAAAGAAAAAAATACTCCCCGGAGAAGAGATAACGTACGACTACGGTAAGACGTACATCGCCGAATACATTGCCCCGCACGGTTGCAGGTGCAGGTCATGTGGTGTGAAAAAAGAGCGTAAAACTACAAAACTGCAGTAACTGCTGCGATTTCAGCTATTTCCTCCGTGTGTGCTACACGAACCACGACGGGGCTTTTTGGTGTACTCAATACTCCTCCCTTACTGGTGAGTTCGTCGTTTGCACGCTCGCTTATCTGTATACCGAGGTACGCAAAACGCTCCGTAATGAGTGCCCGCACCTGCGCATTGCGCTCAGGTGCTGTACCGGTGAGTACGAGCATATCGAGACCTCCAAGGACTGCGGTATACGCTCCGATTGCTTTTCGAATACCTTCAAAATACATCGAAACAGCAATGAGCGCATCGGGGTCTTTGCGTGCATATCTATCGAGGGCCACACGGAGATCACTATTGCCGAGCATTCCCTTCAGTCCACCGAGCTGACTCACCGCAAGCTCTGTCTTTTCAATATTTTCACCATACTGCTTAAAGAGGTAGATAAGCGCTGCAGGGTCTACTTCACCCGCTCGCGCGCCCATCATCAGTCCTGATGTCGGTGCAAAACCCATACTTGTCTCAATGCTTTTGCCGTCTTTGAGTGCCGTAACACTCATCCCACTTCCAATGTGACACACGATCATACGTGCTGGCATCTTTTTTTCAATCTGAGCGACCTGGCGAACTATGGATGCAACAGAAAGTCCATGGTATCCGAAGCGGTAGATATCAAATGCAGTGGTATCTCCTTTCGGAATACTATACTGACGCGCATGTGCAGGCATTGTGGTATGAAATGCACTATCAGAAACACCAATAATACACGTTTTTGGAAGTGTGGCCTGTATCTTTTTCAACTCTGAGAGTTGGTGGGGGATATGGAGCGGTGCGGCAGTGGCGAGCGCAGAGAGTCGCTTCATATACCCCTCATCAACAACACGGTGTTTCGTAAAGTACGTACTCGGTGCAACAATGCGGATACCCACCCGAGTGATGGACTTTGTATCTGTTATAACTTTTTCTGTCTGAGCAAGTGTGAGCGCATCATGCAGTCCCTCCTCATACTGTGGTGCAGTCGCTCCTTCACACCGCTGGCGAGTACCGTTTAGTTCGACACATCTGCCAAAACCATCTCCTGTGCGTTCATAGAGTGCTGAAAATACCTCTTTCCCTCCTTGAAAAAGAGCGTATTTCTTTGAAGAACTCCCTGGGTTTATGACGAGCGTGGTGTCCATACCCAATTATTTATTTCGTCTGGATCAACACCGTTTTCGATAACAAATGCACGGTGTGCGGTAAGTTTGTCTGTGTACTTCAGGATGAGCTCATCGCGTTGCTTTACAGTAATGAGCCCTTCCTCTTCTGCAACTGCAAATGCCTCCATGGCGAGGTGATAGCGGTCGGTGCGGTTGCGCACGAACATATCAAATACGGTAGTGGTAGAACCATGCTCTTCATATCCGTGCACCGTGAAGCGAGTCGCTTCAGAACCATAGTCAAAAAGGATTTGTTTGATGGTCTGTGGATACCCATGGAAGTTGATGATGACGTGCTTGTCGTTCGTGAAGTAATAGTCCATATCGTGTGGCACAACACGCGAGGTGGTGTTGCCAAGACCATTTGCAGAGAGTGACACAATATTCACAAAACGCATACGCATATCAGGAATTTCTTCACGGACGACCGTAATAGCAGCGAGTGTCTCTTTGGTGAGGTAGTCTCCCGCTGCAGCAAATACAATGTGCGGGTCTTTGTCACTCGCGAAATGCCACACCGCAATACCCTCCTCAACGTCATGTGTTGCTTCATCGAGCGTGCGCCAGCACGGTACTGGACGTTTTTCGAGCACTAAAATGTTCATTTCATTCTTTGATGCAAGTGAGCGTTCCATCACCCGAAGTGCCGTATTCATGTCTGAAGGAAAATACACATTGACGAAGTGCCCTTGTCGCTGGAGCATGTCATCGATAAAGCCCGGATTTTGGTGTGAAAAGCCATTGTGTTCCTGTCGCCACGCTCCCGATGTGAGAATGTAGTTGAGTGAAGGTACATCACCACGCCATGGTATTCTTCTCGCTACACTCAAGAATTTTGCGTACTGGTCAG
The DNA here is from genome assembly GCA_964425475.1 of uncultured Candidatus Saccharibacteria bacterium. GTDB lineage: Bacteria > Patescibacteriota > Minisyncoccia > Phycocordibacterales > UBA918 > Damh-18. The sequence goes on from CAYRMF010000002.1 coordinate 7,634, forward strand.
CCATACTTGCGACTATCTGCATAAAGGCCTCATATGAGGCAAAAATTGCATGACGCCCTGTAAGTACGTACCCCTGCATGAGCCCTTGAAGACTATGCTCTGAGAGCATCTCCATGACACGTCCATCGCGTGCCATATCGCGGTCCCACTCCCGATGGGGGAGCACAAATGCACGTTTGGTTGCTTCGAAAACTGCGTCTATCTTGTTGGAGTACGTCTCGTCCGGTGAAAAGATACGCAGATTGCGCGTGTCTTCGTTCTTGCGAAGCACTGAAGCAAGAAATTTTCCTATTGCCTGCATACTACTCTCATCTGCACATGCACCTCCTTCAGGTCGTGCTGTGTGCACATTTGCAAACTCCGCAACATCAGGAAGAATGAGTGGTGTATAGTACGGCTCGCCACCCATGGTGTGTTTATTGTCACCCATGCGACGATGTTCCGCAGGAATGAGTGCCTCGATATCCTCATGGAATTTCTTCCCATCAAACAGTTCTTGGAAACGATATGAACGAAGCCATCCTTCGAGTGCACTCAATTCTTCTGCATCGGTGCGCGCTGCATCAAGAATAACTTGGTGTGAGAGACAGTTATCTTCGAGGCGTTTCCCTTTACTCTCATGGACACTCCCCCACCCCTTCGGTGAACGGAAAATAACCATAGGGAACCGTGGTGGTTCTTCAGCAACACCATTCCGTGCAGCGTCTTGAATACTGCGAATACGATTAATAGCATGATCGAGTACCCAGCTCATGCGCGCATGCACATCGCTTTCGGTATACGCATCGACAATGTGTGGTTCGTATCCATACCCACGAAAGAGACTGAGCAAATCCTCATCACTCATACGACCCATGAACGTCGGTCCAGAAATCTTGTATCCATTCAAATGGAGTATCGGGAGCACTGCACCATTTGTCGCAGGATCAACGAGTTTGTTGAGGTGCCATGCTGTTGCAGTAGGGCCGGTTTCTGCTTCGCCATCCCCAACCAAACACGTCACAATGAGATTCGGATTATCGAGAATGGCACCATAGGAAGTTGAAAGTGAATACCCGAGCTCACCACCTTCGAGAATAACCCCTGGTGCACCGGGGTTGCTGTGGCTTGGAAAACCGTACGGCCAACTGAACTGTTTCGCCATGTAGTTGATACCTGCGCGGTTGCGCGTCACCTCGCTGTAATATTTCGAAAGAGTGCCTTCGAGAAAGAGGTTCGATTGGATTGCGGGGAACCCGTGTCCAGGACCGAGTACAAACATCATTTCCACATCATGCGCTTTGATGACACGATTCATGTGCGCATACACGAAGTTGATACCAGGGCACGTACCCCAGTGGCCAAGCAATCGCTCTTTGATATGCTCTGGCTTGAGTGGTTCTTCGAGTAAAAAATTATCTTTTAAATAAATCTGCACTGCAGAGAGATAATTCGCTGCGCGCAAAAACGTATCGATTTGAGTATACATATTGAGCATTATACCCTAGACACATACAAAAAATCGTCGTAATCCACGACGATATCTGTATAACATTTATTGAGGGGGTGTTTCGCTTGGGGTAGTTTCTGTTGGAGTGGTTCCTTCTGGTACTTCTCCTCCTGCTTCATTCGTGTTCGCGCCTCCTCCCTGTGTATCCGAAACTCCATCTGCGGGCGTAGATGTTGCTACGGTATCAGTCGTGGTACTTGTATTTTGAGGTTCTGGTTCAGGTACTGGAGCTTGTTGATTTTTCGATGGTACAAGACCTCCATTAGGTAAATTTTGGAATGTTTGGTTTACGGTTGGAACCTGTTCGCCTCCATTTTGTGATGCAACCTGATTTGCTTCACCGATAGTAGCAGAGACGTTGATTGCACCACTGTCTGATCGCCCCAGAAAGACAGCTCCACCTATCACAACGAGCGTCAGTACTGTAAGCCCCGCAATAAACGCTGGGGTTATCCGACGCTCTCTGCGCTCAACGGTCACTACCTGTTCAACTTTTTTACTTACTCGAGGCATAGTGTCATTAGTATAACACCCTATTCCTTCATGCAAAGGAGTACTTCTGTGATTTGCGAGGTTTAACCGTTTCTGTGTTATACTATTCGTATATGAAAGCACTCTTTATCGCCATTGCGCTCTTCATTGCGCTCTATCTTATTGAAGCACTTGTAACGAGCTAGGAGTATTGCTCATTATAAGACTTTATGGTACATTACTCGGCACATAAAGGGAGCGAGCGCTCTCTTTTTACATAGCGTTTAAAACCTTGAAAGATACACATACGGTACGAATCAACCAATCAATACGAGCGAAAGAGCTTCGTGTCATTGGCGTTGCGGGTGAAAACCTCGGTGTTATTAGCACAGGAGATGCACTCAAAATAGCCGAAGAAGCAAACCTCGACCTTATTGAAATATCCCCAACTGCGGAGCCCCCCGTTGCAAAGATAATGGACTATGGTAAGTATCAGTACGAAATCAAGAAAAAAGCTAAGGAAGTAAAAGCAAAATCGCATGTAACAGAGACCAAGAGTGTTCAGGTAAAGATTGGCACAGGCGATCATGACCTCAACCTCAAGGCAAAACGTGTGGCAGAGTGGCTCGGAGAAGGACATCGCGTCAAGATAGATCTCTTCCTCTGGGGTCGCTATAAGTACATGGAGGAAACATTCCTCAAAGAACGACTCGAGCGGTTCTTGAAAATCATCCCTGCCGAGTATAAAATAGCCGACGAGATTAAGAAGAGTCCTAAGGGTTTCAGTACCACACTGGAGCGCATCACAGGAAAGCAAAAAAATGGGTAGTACACTACCTTCAATCACACACTATTATGATAAAGACAAATAAATCCTACACGAAGCGCATAAAGGTTACCAAAACTGGCAAGCTTATTGCACGCAAGGCAGGTCGCAACCACTTTAATGCAAAGCAGTCTGGACGTACCCGCCAGGAACACCGTCGCACGCAAGAAATCACCATGACACCGCGTGCTCGGAACCGTTTTCTTGCGAATGCCTAATGTTAACGAACGTAATTTCTAATATATGTCACGAGTAAAAGGAGGAGTCACATCGCTCAAGCGTCGACGAAAAATCCTCGCACAAACAAAAGGATACATCTTTGGTCGCTCTAAAAAGAAACGACAAGCAACTGAAGCAATCCACCACGCACACTTACACGCATTTGCGCACCGAAAAGACAAAAAGAATGACTTCCGACGTCTGTGGACAGTACGTCTGAGCGCAGCGCTGAGAACTGCCGGACTCAAGTATAGCGTCTTCATGAATGATCTTAAGAAAAAGAATATTGTCCTCAATCGTAAAATGCTCTCGGTCATTGCAAACGACCGTCCCGAAGCATTTGAACGCTTCCTTGCAAAGGTAAAGTAATCTGGAAATCGAGCACTCCACAAAAAACGCCGGCCCTACGGGCCGGCGTTTTTTGTGTATACGTGGGGCTACATATCCACTTCGGCCATCTCTCCTTCCTGTGGTGCGCTTGCGTTTACATCGAGATAATCACGTAATCGTTGTACTAAAAAGAGGGACGAACGCTCTTCTCCCATTGCGACAAATATCTGCTTTGCATTCCCTCCACCTGCCTCCACAAATGAGACGAGCTGGTCACGGTCCGCATGTCCTGAATATCCACGAATGCGAGCAATTTTTGCTTTTACCTTCACCTCAGTGTCGAGAATACGCACTTTACGTGCACCATCGTTGAGGAGACGTCCAATACTTCCGACTGCTTGATATCCTACGAGGAGGAGAGTTGTTTTTGGATCCTCAAGGTATGTTTGTTCGTGCATGAGAATACGCCCTCCATGACTCATCCCTGAACCGGCGATGATTATTTTGGGACCATGTATGTGTTTTATCTCCTCTGAGTCTTTCACGGTATGTGTAAAGGAAAGCTTTGGGAAATCGAAAATATCATCGCCATTTTCGATCTGTGCTCTCACCGACTCTTTATACAAATCCGTATAACGACGGTAGATGCTCGTAACTGCTATCGCGAGCGGAGAATCAAGGAATACGGGGATTGGTGCAAGTCCTCCGTGCTCAAAAAAATTGTTTATCTCGTAGAGCATGCTCTGGGTACGCTCCAGCGAAAATGCGGGAATAATGAGTGTTCCCTGCTTGTGTGTAGTGTCCTCGATATACATACGGAGAAGATTTGCGCGCTCATGGACTTCTTCATGTACGCGATCTCCATAGACACTCTCCATAATGAGATAGTCGTATCCTTCAACAATTTCTGGTGGATTGAGGAGTGGCTGAGGTATATTGCCTATATCACCCGTACAGAGAAATTTCTTCCCGTTCCGTTCAATGGTAATCATTGCCGAACCAAGTATGTGCCCCGCATCGGTAAAGGTCACCGTAATGTCATCAGGGATGCTAAATGGTGCATGGTACGGGTGCATTTTCCAAAGTGAAAGTGCACGGTCAATATCCTGCAACTCATAACAACGTGGCGTGCCATAGCGCTCTTCTTCATAGAGCATGACCTTGTATGCATCCTGAAGCATCACCGCAGAGAGTTCGCGTGTGGCAGGTGTTGAATAGATGGTACCGGCAAACCCATCACGCACCAATTTTGGTATACGTCCTATATGGTCAGCGTGTGCGTGGGTGACCAAAAGAGTACCTATTGTGCTCGGATCATACGCAAAGGCTTCACAGTTACGTGCTGGTGCAAAACGGTCGCCTTGAATAAGTCCGCAATCAACAAGAAATTCCGATGTTCCTGTTTCAAAACGGAAATTCGCCCCTGTCACATTCCCTACTCCCCCATGAAAATAAACACGCATCATACTAAAACATATTACATCTTTGAATAAATGTGTATCCAAACAATGCGCCGAGTATATCAAATGTGAGATCCATCCCCGTATCCACAATAAGATCTGTGAGAGTATTCACATTCATAATATCGTACACATATTCAAATATTTCCCATAGGACGCCTATCAAAAAAGCGAAGATGAGGTATGCGAAGCGCGTTCTGTATCGCTTTGGAATGCGAATACGAAAAAAAGGGAGTATCGCAAGCCCGAATATGCAAACGACACCTCCGAGAAAATGCATGGGAATATCAAGCCAAGCATACCGCCAATAGAGGTAAAACTCAGTTGCTACGACATGCACAAGTGCAAGAGTGATGAGTGCTGTAAAAAAAAATGTTAGCCGTAATGCCATACTTCTATCGTATCACATACCCACTTCTCAAAAAACAGTTACTACTAAAAAAACGCACAGGTGTGCGTCTCTCTAGTGGAGCAACGGGGCATGTCCCTGAATGAACTTCAGGTGGGCACCCTTTCCAAGCACTTTTGAAATCTCGTCGCGTCGAAGTCTCATCTGTACTTGTGACTACAGGCAGCCCTTATCTATTGATTTAAGCAGAAACATGCGTATCCGTAGCTCCATATGTAGTATAACAGAACACGCGCGCTCTACGAGCGCGCGTGTTCTGTTCTCTGTGTACAACTCCTAATCGGCAACCCCGTCAAAATTAACATCGTACATAATACGTTCCTGTGCAGTCACATAATTCATGATTTCGTCCTCAGTAAACCACACCTTTATTTCACGCTCAGCTTCTTCGGGTGATTCAGAGCAATGAATAAGGTTGCGCACTGCACGATTTTCAAATGAAGAGTGTGCGTACGAATCTACAGTGTAATCGCCCCGAATAGTACCCACATCTGAGGTAGACGGCTCGGTGGTACCCACGAGCTTGGTCACCACTGCAACAGCTTGATTCCCCTCAAGAACCATAGCGATGACGGGAGCTGCTGTCATATAGGTTACAATGGTATCGATAATAGCGCGACCGTACGCCATTGCGTCTTTCTCAATAGGAAGTCCTTGCGCTTTCAAATCCTCTACGATACGTGTACCTTTCTTCAGAAACCATGCTTCATCCTTATTGTAATGAATCATGAGTTTTTCGCTCGTAGGTACAAACATCTTCATCGCGACAAACTTGAGACCGGTACGCTCAAATCGCTTGATAACCTCGCCCATGAGCGATCGCTGTACCGTGTCCGGCTTCAGAATGACAAATGTTCGCTCCTGGTGTGGTTGTTTATCCATATAGTTATGTGTAATTAGTTATTCAAAATATCTCGTGATTATACCGTATTATAGCCATCTTTCAAGGTGGCTTGGGTACAAAAGACCGAGCTCCGGACAGACGTTCGGAGCTCGGTCTTTTCACACAATCTATAGTTTCGTCACTATCTCTGGACCTTTTTCGGTAATGACCACGGTATGTTCAAAGTGTGCACTCCGCGAACCATCGACACTAAAGACACTATATCCATCTCCTTCATCATCAAACCACACATCTTTCTTCCCCACGTTGACAATAGGTTCAATCGCGAAGACATTACCTACCTTGATGACGGGACCCTTTCCTGCGGGGCCGAAATTTGGTATTTGCGGTTCTTCATGGACTGAGTGACCTACTCCGTGCCCGCACAGTGCTTCAACAACACTAAATCCACGTGAGCGCACAAATGTTTCAACGGTATGACTGATATCACCGATTCTGTTCCCGGGTTTTGCTTGTTTAATACCGAGCGCAAGTGCTTCACGCGTTACATCGATGAGCTTCTGTGATACCGGATCTATTTTGCCAACAGGAATCGTGACCCCCGAATCCACTATCATGTCATTGTAGCCAATGGTCATATCGAGATTGATGATGTCTCCCTCACTGAGGATTTCATCGGAACGGGGAACGCCGTGTTGCACCGTGTTGTTCACCGAGGTGCAGAGTGCAGCGGGGTACGGTAGGTCGGCAAATGTGGGGTGATACCCCAAGAGTACCGGCTCAACTCCATACTGTTCAGTGAGTTCAAGTGCATAGTCATTGATATCCTCGGTTGAAATACCCGGTTTCACGAAGGCGGTGAGGTCTTTCAGTATCTGTGCGAGTATTTTTCCGCCTTTTCGAAGTTCTTCGATTTCTGCTTCTGTTTTAATGAGTGCCATACGTTATGCAAGTGAAAGAGCGTTCAAAACAGCATGGTGGACATCCATAATGGAAGCCGTGCCGTCGCAATCAACAACTGTTGTTCTCGAGCGGGTACGGTAGTATGCAAGAACAGGAAGTGTCTCTTCGCGATACCACGTCAAACGCGCCTCTATAGAGACGTCGGTGTCGTCCTGTCGTGCACGCTTTATCATACGTTCGCGGACAATTTCTTCTGGCGTATCGAGGTCAATGACAAAAATATGGTCACGACGGTAGAACTTGAGAGCGCTCTCGAGCACATCTGCTTCGTGAATGGTCCGCGGAAAACCATCGACAAGCAGGTGCGCCTCGGGGTCGAGGTGCTGGTGGAGCGCATCACTCCAGAGCATAACCGAAAGGAAGAGTGGTTGGAGTACGCCGGTATCAAGTGTTTCGTGCACCTTTCTTTCTGTGTATCCTTCGCCCTTCATCGCGAGTGCGCGGAAACGACGACCTGTCTGCACATCAACGACACGACGTGTTGGATCGTGCGTTTTCAAAAATTTTGAGAGAAGTTCTATTTGAGTCCCTTTTCCACTTCCCTGTGGTCCTACGAATATAATGGTATATGGTTGCATGCAAAATGCGCTACGACGCATGACTAACTGATGCGTACGTATAGAGTCTACGGAACAATTACCAAAAACACAACCCACACTGCCATACAAGTACGGAAAAATATGGTAAGGTACATCGATGAAAAAGCACATCATTACGCTCGGCGGACTCCCCGGAAGTGGCAAATCCACGGTGAAGCGTCTCCTCGCGGAGAAACTCGGTTATGCGACCTTTTCAACAGGCGATTTTGTGCGCCAAATGGCTTTTGAGCGCAACCTCACCCTTGAAGAGTTCAATGAGCTCGTGAAGCATGACAAGACGCTCGATCTCCTCATCGATGAACGCCTCGAGCGAATTGAAGCGGAGGAAGACTTCTACATCATTGATTCACATCTCGCCTTTCACTTTGTGCCGAGCGCGTTTTCTGTCTTCCTCGGCATATCACCAGAGCTTTCCGCAAAACGAATATACAATGATGCACAGTCGCCAACACGCATTCAAAGTGGGGACACCATGCCGACTCTCGAAGAGGCGTACGCGCGAACACAAAAACGTATACAGAACCATCTTGAGCGGTACGGAAAGCACTACGGTATCAATCCGTACGATGAAACACAGTATGCACTTGTAATTGACACCGAGGAAAAACTGCCCGAACTCGTTGCTGATATCATCTACACGGAATTCTCTGCGTGGATTACGAAGTGAATGTAAGGTTCCGTAGTGTACACTGGTATACATGGAACGAAAGCACATCATCACCCTCACTGGGAAACCGGGAAGTGGCAAATCCTCAACCGCAGATCGTGTTGCGGAGCTCTTGGGGTACACACGGTACTCTTCTGGTGAATACGTACGCACCATGACACACAAGCATAAGTTGACACTGGGCGAGTTTAATAAACGCGCAGAGACCCATCCGGAGATGGACTACCAAATAGACGAGGCGCTTCGCAAGCTTCGGGATGAAAATGACATCGTCATAGATGCACGACTTGCTTTCTACTGGATTCCAGAATCCTTCAAAGTGTACCTCGATCTCAACACCGACCTTGCGATTGTACGCATCTTCAAAGATGCAAATCTCAATGTCCACCGAAGTGGCTCGGGTGAGGGTGGGCGGAGCATGCCCGACGTCGCCGATCAAGTCGAAGAGCGTATGCGCAGTGAACGACTTCGGTATAAAAAACTCTACGGTATCAATCCCTACAGCACTGAGCACTTTGATTTGGTTATTGACACTGCGCGCAACGATCCACAGACCGTCGCGCTCACCATTTTTGATACCTACAAACGTTGGCTTCACGCCACAAGCTGGAAGCAGGTGGTAAGTCGCATGCCACTTGGGTTTTCCACAACACACTGAAATATAGAGATGTGTGACTTACGATGTCGCACATAGCAAAACCGCCCTTTGTGGGCGGTTTTGCGTGCTTATGCAACTCTTAAACAATTAACTTAATATCTTGATTATGATTCCCATCCCGCAGGAGCAATCTCGATAGTTTTTACGTCAGTTCCTGATTGACAGGTGAGTGTGTATGAGGCAGTGGCTACTATGCCCTCCACCAAATATGAGCCACTGAACTCAGTCCCGCCATAATCCACACTCCCCATTTCGATACCATCGAGGTCGACAGACCCTCCCCTCAGGGTACAACCCGTCTCAGGGTCACCATTTGTCTCCCACGTAAGTACTGCATTGTCTCCCTCATTTACAACAGGTCTATTTGTTGAAAGATTAGGTGATCCTGTACCACTTCCATCGCCTGTTGTGCCACCTGTAGTGTCACCAGTTGTATCACCACCACCGTCGACTGCATCATCAACAGGTACTCCACCTACAATGACATCAATCGTGTCTAGATGAATACTGTCACTTCCTCCTCTACACCAGAGAACAAATTGTGTGGATTCACTGAGTGGGTTTGTTGTCCGTGTGACTGGGACAGACCAGTCACTGGCCATTTCCCAATATTGATAGTTACTCCACACACCACATTCTAATCCATTTGCACCTCGAACTTCCCATGTGAGGTCGGCTGTCTCTCCAGCATTTATGTTGACAACATCCTCAGTAAATGAACCATCAATTATACGGACCTCTCTCCACATTGAGTAGTTGTTAATTTCATTTGTTTCCGTAAGTGTGTTGTTTGAATCCACAACGTAGCGCATTTGGTATTCACCAACTGGTAAATCTACAGAGGGTATAGTTCCTAGATATTCTCTCGATTCATTCACATCAAATGCACCGAGTGTCGTGCTATTATCTGGGACTCCATATGTACTGTCTGGAATATCCTCCCACGGTTTAGTCCTGTCTTGTGCTTCATAACCATTCGATGCACTATCCACCTCAACTCGTGAAAAGCCAGCTTCAGCTACAGGAATAGAATAATCCTTGTTTCCTGCCCACACATCGTAGCGAAGATCTGAACCAAATTTAAATACAAACGCTGGTAGAGCGTCACCTAAATATTGGCCATAAAATGGTGCAAAGTATGCACTGATATCGGGAAGGGAATCTGGCTCAGGGAGTGCTTCGCCAGCCACAGTAATAGTGATGTCTACGTACACGCATCCAGAAAGGAATGCATAGTCACCCTCATGGCATCCTTCTACACGAATAGTATGTATCCCCGGAGTTGTTGGGGCAGTAAGGACACCTTGCCCATAGAGCGTTCCGTATTGGTATCCTGATCGAATACTATCTACAATTTCTGCAACACCATATGTTGCGTCTGGTTCACCGTCTGTGCCAAGAACCATGGCTGAAAGGTCAAGATACGTGCCATAGTTCTCGCATGCAGCTGTAACGGCGCTTCCATTGAGTGAAATCATCTCATTTGGTTGGTAGATGTCTTTATTGGTGTTTGCTGAAAATTGACCTACAACCCACTCTGCACTTACTTCCAGTTCACCGCTCCCGTTTACATCTTCTCCACTACCAATTGAAAATTCATCGATACCTGTGCCAACATAATTGAATGTTGTCCCTGCTGCGGATGCATCTCTGGCACCAATGAGTAAAAATACGGCACAGAGACACACCATGGTGATGTGTGATAGGAGTCGTAGGGCACTGTATCTATCGTTTGTCATAGCTGTTGTCATATTTTTTACTAATTTTTCTTGGTAATTACATCTTCGATTTTAATTTCTCCGCGCATGATACCGCGCAACGTGAGCAGAATGTAAAGTATCATGAGTGAATCTACGGTGACGATGAGGAGTATCCATTGCTCAAGACTCCAGAAATCCCATGCGGAGCCGTCTTTCATTTGTACCTGTTGTACTGGTTCTTCAGGGACTGCGTTTTCCGGCTTGGGGAATGTTCGTGAATCAAGTACTTTTCCGGATTTATCAGTAAGCGATACACTGAGTTGTGCGTCAGCACAATCTGCGGTGACTGGTGCAGTAATAGTGACCTTTTCCCCCGCACCTTTAAGGGTCTGCATAATTGGTTCTATACACGCACTTCCTTTTTCTGTTGCAACGGTAATCTGGAGTGTGACATCCCCAACTTCTGTTCCTCCCTTACGTGAGCCGGAGAACGAGTCTGCAGATGGTGACCACGCTATTGTCGCCGTGAGTTGCTCTTGTGCATTGTACGATACTTTATCGAGTGTCGCTGTCTGAATGGTTGCGCTTGCACCACGGAGGACATAGTGTCCGATAACCTTGTTTGATACAGTCTTCCCTTGTGCATCATTGAGTACCATATTCACATCATATGCCTGAGGGGTAGTCGCTTTTGGAATTGGGATAACCACCTCCTGCTTTGCCCCCTTTCCGAGAGTGAGCGGTGAGGCAGTGTATACTTCGGTAGTGACAACCTCTCCATGTGCTGTGCGGAAGTTAGTGGTGAAGGAAGGAGTCACTGTGACATCACTATCAAAATGATTTTCGAGTGTACATGAAAAATTGAGTGTCTCTCCTGCATCAACGTCGACCCCCTGTACGAGTGAGTATGTATTGGTATCTCCCGAAACGGTCATAGTACAGGTCTCAGTAAGGAGAGTAACCCCTGTATTCGGGTTTGCAAATGTTGCGACTCCTGCATAGCCGAGACCGAGCATCATACCGCTCGATACACGAGTGACTGCCCATATTTCGTACCTACCTCTCAGTTGTTCTGGTATTTTGTACGCCACTTCCTTATGGACAGATGTGTGTGCTGCCAGAGAAAGTGTTTCTCCCGAAACAAATGAATCCGCACGTGTTTGTCCGGTATCGGTCTTTTTTATGACATCGATACCGTATTGGATATTCGATTGTGTTGCATCACTTTCGTTTGCTATATCAAAAGCAACGGTGAGAACACCGTTATCCTGTGACACTATTTGGGCTTTATAAATTGGTACATTTGCGACGACGACTGCTTTTTTGACGACACCGCTCTGCACCTCGCCTTCTGCATATGCGGTTAGATTACAACTGATAAAAGATACAAATAAAAATGCACTGAATATTACTAAACGTATGTTTGACATTACATACTATTGTATACGTCTTTTACTATTTGTTTCATTTTTTGTGTGTATAACAAAAACAAAAACGCTCATTATTCAGTATTGAGCGTTTCTGTTTTTTCTTTTCTGTCTCTTTTTTATCGTTTACCCTTAGTACTGACGCATTGAGACTTGTGAATCAACACGGCGTACCAGGTCGATAACGACCGACACTGCAATGAGAAGTGCGGTACCACCAATAGCGAGCGTGCTCACACCGGTCAGTATCTGCATCGCCATAGGGAGCACGGCCACAAAGCCCAAAAATACAGCCCCTGCGAGGGTAAGTCGCGTGATGAGCTTCCCGAGATACTCCGCAGTGTGTGTGCCAGGACGGATTCCTGGGATAAATGCGCCATTGCGCTGTAAATTCTTTGACATTGCATCAGGATCGAAGGTAACTGCCGTGTAGAAGAACGTGAAGAGAATGACGAGTACAAAATACACCACGGCATACAATTCCTGATTCTGGAAGAATGCAGTCACTTTAGCAAGCCATTCCGATACATGCGGTACATTGAATGATGCGAGGATGTTGAGAATCATCTGAGGAAACAGGATGATGGAGAGCGCAAAGATGATAGGGATAACACCTGCTTGGTTGAGACGAAGGGGAAGATAACTTGTGGTCCCTCCGTACGTACGACCTCCCCGCACTTGCTTTGCATAGGTAATGGGCACCTGCCGTTCCGCTTGTGTCATGACGACCACACCATAAATAATACCGAGCGCAGCGAGGGTAAATGCTGCAAAGAGCGGAATTTGTGAAGCGTCGAAGTTGTACAGGAGTTGCCCCAAGGTTGCTGGAAGTGTTGCCACAATACCCGCAAAGATGATAATCGACACTCCATTACCAATACCATATTCGGTCACGAGTTCTCCAAGCCACACGAGAAGCATCGAGCCAGCAACGACAATGACGACATTGAGAATAAATTCAAATGTCGAGAGCCCGGTGATAACTCCCTGTGATTTGAGAAGAGAGAGGAACCCAAATGCTTGCAAAATAGCGAGTGGGAGTGTGAGCTGGCGCGAGTACTGAGTAAAACGTGCACGACCAGTTTCCCCCTCTTCTGAATACATCGCCTTCAAGGAAGGTGACATCACGGTAAGAAGTTGCATAATGATAGATGCCGTAATGAAGGGTCCTACTCCGAGCATCACGATGGAAAGATTGGAAAGACCTCCTCCCGAAAAGATGTTCATGAGTCCCAGGAATTGGTTATTTTGGAAGAATTGTTCGAGAACGGCAAGGTCGACGCCTGGAATTGGTACAGCCGTGAGGATGCGGAAGATCACGAGTGCGAAGAGTACGAAAAGAATACGATCGCGAATCGCCTTTTCTCCCACAATGATTTTTAATTTTTGAAGAAAGATATCCATCCTAGTGGTCGCGCGCATGCCCATGGCATGTGCGCGACATAATTAGCGTAGTAATGTCGACAGTGTATACGGTTGTACCATATATCTTTATGGTACTACAGGTTTACGCCCACCTCAATGTGGCATGTGTTTTCACTACACAACAGTGCCTCCTGCTTTTTCAATCTTTTCCTTTGCTGATGCTGAGTACACACATCCTGAGAGAGTAATTTTCTTGGTAAGATTTCCTGTTCCAAGAATTTTGAATTGCGGAACTTTCCCTCGAACGCGTGAAGAAATGCCCTTTGCTATCAATGTCTGTGGTGTCACGGTGTCATTTGCTTCAAAATGTGTTTCGAGCGCTGATACATTGACCACAACTGGTGCTACGGTATCCCCGTTTACCGTGCGTGCGCGGTTCTTACCAAAACCACGAAGTTTTGGAAGTCGTTTGATAATGTCACGCATTTCTGGACGTGGGCGATTACCCGCGCGTGCTGTCTGTCCCTTTCCTCCCTTACCAGAAGTCTTTCCACGCTTACCACCGCGACCAACGCGTTTAGCGTCTTTTCGAGTAGTTGTGGGCTTAAGTTGATGAAGTTGCATAGTATGTTTAGATTATGCGCTTACGCCTTGAGTTTCTTGAGCGCCGCGATCGCCGCACGGGCATTGTTAAGTTTATTCTTACTGCGAGAGAAGATTTTTGCTGTCACGTCCTTAACTCCTCCGAGTTCAAGCACGGTACGCACAGAACTTCCCGCGACGAGTCCTCTACCTGGTGCAGGCATAATCATTACCTCACTTGAGGCAAGCTTGACCTGAACATCATGGGGAATGTGTTGGTACTTATTGAGTGGTACCTCAATGAGGTTCTTGCGTGCATTACGTACGGCTTTTTCGATAGCGAGCTGTGTATCACCTGCTTTTCCAATACCAACACCGACCTTGCCTTTCTTATTGCCAATGACAATTGCGACACTAAAACTGAATCGACGTCCTCCCGCCATCACACGCGTCACGCGACGAATACTGATGATTTTTTGGTCAAATTCAGAACGAACGCGCTCATCGCGACGAGGATTTCTGCGTGCACGACGTGGATTTCTGCGGTCATCACCTCCTCCTCCGTGACGACCTCCACTCCCACGACGGGTTGTGCTATCGCCAGCGGGTGCATCGGTGGTAGTTTCTGCTACCGTGTCTGAAACTTCTGTTTCAGTTATAGCTTCCTGCTGTTTTTCTTCACTCATTATAGAATTAGTTATGAATGACAATGAATTAATAATTCTGAAACCAAATGTTCACCATTGTCGTGTGAAAATAAGGATACTCATTTAAAATACAAGTCCTCCCGCACGTGCAGCATCTGCGAGCGCTACAACCGCACCCTGATACTGAAATCCACCACGGTCGAATACAATACGCTCAATACCCTTTGCTTTTGCTACTTTGGCAAGCTCTGTTCCCAGTGTAGCTGCACGAATAACTGCTGTATCGCCAGATATTTTTCGCGTATCGAGCCCAACAATTGTCTTTTCAGTATCGTCGTTGATAAGCTGTGCGTACAAGAAGCGATTGCTCCGAAAGACCGCAAGGCGTGGACATGTTGCAGTACCCGACACCTTCGCACGAATACGTGCATGGCGACGAACTCGCTTTACTACTTTTTGTGATGTGATACTCATAGTACGTTTAAGCGCGCAATTATGCAGCACCCTTCTTACCCTGCTTCCTAATAATGTACTCTCCACGATAATGGATACCCTTACCTTTATATGGTTCTGGTTCTTTCACCTTGCGAATATTTGCTGCAAATTGCCCAACTGCTTCTCTATCAATACCGGTAACCGTGATGACGCTCTTTTCTGTTACCACATGGACTCCTTTTGGTGCAATCAGTTCAACGGGGTGCGAAAAGCCCACTGCGAGCTTTATCTTGTCGCCTTGCGCTTCTGCCTTATATCCAACACCTTCAATTTCAAGGATTTTTGTAAACCCTTCGGTGACACCCTGAATCATATTGTGCATGTGAGCAGCGTACGTACCCCACAGTGCCTGTGCTTTCTTGTTTTCTTTGGTTTTTTGCACCGTTGCAACACTCCCCTCTATCACAATAGCAATATCTCCCGCGACAACGCGTGAAAGTTCACCTTTTGGTCCTTTAACTTTAAGAATTCCATCAGCAAGCGTTATTTCAACGTTTGCAGGAATCTGAATTGGTTGTTTTCCTAATCTGCTCATAATATGTGTAGATTACCAAATGATGAATAGTTCTTCTCCACCGACATTCTTCTCCTTTGCTTCTTCGCCGGTAAGAATACCTGTTGGTGTCGAGAGAATGCGCTTTCCCTTGCCAAACTTAACAGGGAAAATCTCTGCGACACTGAGATACAGACGTCGACCAGGCTTTGAAATACGTTGTACTCCACGAATTTCATGCATACCCTGAGCATCGTATTTGAGTGTGATATCAAGTGTCTTTTTGACCTTCTTGCCATATTTGACAGCACTTTCAATAAAACCTGCTTCTACGAGTTTGTCAGCAATTGCATGCTTCAATTTTGAATAGGGGACACTCACTGCCTTTTTCTTAACCATACCAGCATTCTTGAGCTGGATGATGAAATCTCCTACGGGGTCGTTTACCATGATGATTTCTTAATACCTGGTATATATCCTTCATGCGCTGCTTCACGGAAACAAATTCGACACATATCGAAATCGCGCATATACCCATGCTTTCGACCGCACTTGAAGCATCGGCGTACTACTTGGCTCTTGTACTTTGGCGTACGCATTGCACGCAATTTGACTGATTTTCTAGCCACAGTGGTGATTATTAGTCCAAATCAGTGATTTAGACAATGTATAAAGGTGTAACCTATTTGGTGAGTCGTTTCATTACGAATTAATGACTTTCTCTCACCTCACGCAGTACTCTCAAAACTCGCTTTCCGTCGCACTCAGTCGAGTGTACAATCGGCGCGTCTGTGTTCCCTATTGGGAAAAACACGAGAGTATGCGAATATCGCTACGCCAGCGACTATACCAAAAACACCGAGCAAAGTCAACATTTTTGGAGTATTACCCATGCACGAAATAACCGAGCTTTTGCTCGGTTATTTCGTGCATTTTTCGCGTGTACATTTCACAAAATTACTTCCTTCGTTTTACATCCCTCTTTACCTTCTTCTCTTCTATAGCTCCCGCTCCTTTGAGTGGAAGACCAATATGTCGGAGAAGTGCCTCTGCTTCTTTCTTTGTTTTTGCAGTGGTAACGATAGTAACAGCAAAACCAAATACATCTTTAATTTCCTCATCGGCTGTTTCAGGAAAGATGGTATGCTCCTTGATACCAATAGTGTAATTGCCCATTTCATCGATTGCCCCCACCTTAAGACCGCGGAAGTCACGTGTCTGTGGAATTGCAAGATGAATGAGCTTGGTGAGAAAATCGTACATGCGAGGTCCACGAAGAGTAGCTTGGTAGCCAATAATCTCACCTGCACGAAGTTTAAACGATGCAATAGACTGCTTTGCAGGGCGATCCATCATCTTTTGACCTGTTATACGAGCAAGACGATCACGCATGAGCGTAATTTTCTGTTTGTCTTGAATCTTACCTGTTCCTGTTGAGACAACCACTTTTGTAATCCGTGGTGCTTGCATGACATTGGTATATCCAAACGTATCCTTAAGCGCTGGGTATACATCTTGCACTGTTTCCTTCATTGTTTTCATACGACCTGTATTATTTCGTTACCCGTACTAAATTTTGGCACCTGTGGGACGCGCCACACGTACCTTCTTTGCCTGTTTACCTTCGCCTTCAGTGCTGTACCCGACCCGTACTGGCTTGCCTGTTTTTGCATCTTTCAGTCCCACATTTGAAACAGATAGTGGCATTGGCTTCTCGATCATTTGACCCTGCGAACCTCGGCGCTTGGCTTTTTGGTGTTTCTTGACGATATTTATTCCCTCCACGAGTACCTGCTCGTTTTTTGGAAAACTACGCAATACCTTTCCCTCCTTACCTCGATCCTTACCCGCAGTGACCACAACGATGTCTCCTTTTTTGATTTTCATATGAAATAATAAGGTTAAGGTTACACCACTTCAGGCGCGAGTGATACGATTTTCTGATAACCGGCCTCTGCGAGTTCACGAGGAATGGGACCGAATACGCGGTTTGCTTTTGGTTCTTTCTTTTCCTTATCGACGAGCACGACTGCATTGTCGTCAAAGCTTACGTATGAACCGTCCTTACGGCGGAATGGCTTTACCTGACGAACAACGACACCGTATACGATATCCTTCTTCTTTATCATCTTGCGTGGCTCTGCAGTCTGGACTGAAAGTACCACGAGTTCACCGAGTTCAGCATAGTGCTTCTTTGAACCACCAAGCACCTTGAAGACTCTGCCTATTTTTCCGCCTGAGTTGTCAGTTATTTTGACAATTGTTTGTGGTTGAATCATGGTGTGTTTCTTAGGTGATTAAGCTTTCACAAGCTTAAAATGCTTGCGCTTTGAGAGCGGACGTGTTTCTCGGATTTCGACCTTATCTCCTTCTTTTGCTGTGTTGCCCTTGTCATCCACCAAGTACTTCTTTGTGTGACGCATGAATTTCTTGTACTTCGGATGCATAACGTAGCTTTCAACAGCGACGGTGATTGTGTCTTGCATTTTTGTAGAGACAACAGTGCCACGAAGAATACGCTCTCCTTGTACTGTTGCTTCTTTAGTTGTTTGTTCTGTTGTCATAATACTTGATTGTCTAATGCTACTTATGCGTTGCGCGAATTGAGCAATGTCAGTGCTTGTGCAATTTCGTGACGAACAGTACGGATTGCATGTGTGTTGCGGATACCGCTTCCGGTCACCCCAAATCGGAGTTTGCGGAGTTCTTCACGTTTCTCGGTAATAAACTTCACAAGATCACCATCAGTCTTTTTTTGCAATTCTGTAATTATCATATGCATGTGGATTAGACTCTGGTTTCTTCTCGAGTAACGACCTTTGCTTTGAGAGGAAGTTTTGCAGTTGCTTTACGAAGTGCTTCTCGTGCAATTGCTTCGGTCACTCCATCAATCTCGAAAAGTACTCTTCCTGGATGGACATCAAAAATGAAGTACTCCGGATCTCCTTTTCCTTTTCCCATCGGTACTTCTGCTGCCTTCTTGGTAACTGGTTTATCAGGGAAGATACGAATCCAGATTTTGCCTGTCTTACCGAGTGTGCGTGAAATGACACGACGTGCGGCTTCAATCTGGTTACTCCGTACACGAGACTGTGTCTGTGCTTTGAGGCCAAATGCTCCGAATGATACTTCTGTACCACGAGTATCGGGAGCATTAAGACGATCTGGATGTTTTCGTCCTGTTTGCCACTTTCGGTGTTTTACTTTTTTAGGAAACAACATATGCGAATTGATTATGCGTGAGTACGTGTTCGGCGTTCAGTATGGGATGGAACATTTTTTTCCTCAGTATTTGTAGAACGGTTGGTAAAGATGTCACCTCGGTAAATCCAGACTTTAATACCGATAGCACCATAGGGCAATACGGCAGTTTCGCGCGAGAAATCGATATTTGCACGAAGTGTCTGAAGTGGAATACGGCCTTTTTTGGTCTCCTCTTTGCGTGCCATTTCGGCTCCACCAAGACGTCCTGAGCAAATGATACGAACTCCTTTCACGTCCCGATTTGCCATGACTTTCTCAGCGGTCTGCTTCATAACACGGCGAAATGGCATGCGCTTCTCAAGGCCTTCAACAACCATCTGTCCGACAATTGATGCGCTCGTTTCTGGTGAACGAACCTCCTCGATATCAATTTTAATCTCTGGCTTCTCAGTGAGTTTGAGCGTACGAAGGAGCATGTCTACCTCCTTGCGAAGTTTTGTTGCACCCTCACCACTTCTCCCAATAATGAGTCCTGGGCGTGAGGTAGCAATAGCAACGCGGAATATCTTTTCATTACGTTCAATTTCTACACTTGCAATGTGCATGGTGCGAAGTTTCTTTGAGAGAAACTTTCGGACAGCTGCATCGGTGCGAATGTATTCACGGTACTTTTTTGGGTCTGTGGCAAACCAGCGTGACTTCCAGTCACGGATGATGCCAAGACGTTGTACGTATGGGTGTGCGACGTGTGTCATATAATAAGTGATTGCAAATGATTACTTGATACCGAGTTCGACCGTTATGTGACTATTGCGCTTGTTGATGCGTGCTCCAACTCCGCGCGCTCGGGGCATCATTCGTTTTAAAACAGTCCCCTTATCTACTGCAACTGACTTTATGTAGAGCTTTGATGTGTCAACACCCTGTGTTTTTGCATTTGCGATTGCCGATTCAATGAGTTTTGTAAATGGATGTGATGCGCGCTTATTTACAAAAGCCAACGTGTTGAGTGCTTTTTGGGCTTCCTTGCCACGTACGAGGTCAGCAAGAAGACGGACCTTACGTGGTGACTGACGATAATTCTTGAGTAGTGCTTTCATACTGACTATTTCTTAGCAGGAGTTACTTTCGCTGCTTTTGCTGCTGCAATTTCAGCGTCTTTCTTCTTCTGTTCAAGCTCCTTCTGCATCTTACCTCCATGGCGGACAAACTTCTTCGTTGGAGAAAATTCACCAAGATGATGCCCAACCATCTCTTCAGCTACCAACACTTCGACGTGTGTCTTGCCATTGTGTACACCGAACGTAAAACCAACCATTTCTGGAGAAATGACTGATGCGCGGTCCCACACCTTAATAACACCAGTTTCGCCTGGTCGTTTGCCCTCTACTTTCTTTATTATCTTCGGGTTGATGTATGGTCCTTTATATAGTGATCGTGACATATAACTCAAAAAGCGCAGTTGCGCATACTAAGGTTCTGCTATAGGTATAATATGCCAAGGCGTATGGTAGACACATGACCAGCAACGTCATGTAGTACCACAAACCAAGCGTATTCTACGTGAGAACCTCGTGTAACAACAGGTAACGGCCAGTGCTACACGAAATACCCACTCACTCCGGTGCGTTTTTCGGACTCTCACGAGTCCAAACGCGAGTTATGGAACTGGGCAATAGTACGCGAATAGTGAAAATAAGTCAACACCGGCGCGTATAGAAAAACCCTGCCGTGGCAGGGTTTTTTGATCGATGCGATGGTGCATCACACAGGTGCATACACGACACGCATCGTCCGAGTTGAGAGGATCTCAAAATCTCCTTCGTCTTCACTTTCAAAATCGCCGTAGAGGACAATCCACCCACTGCGAGTTTGACTGCACACGACAAGCCAATACTTTGGCTCGCCACATACCTCTTTTGCTATTTTGGCAAGCACATAGCGCTGAGCTGATAGTGTATCGGAAGAAATCTCGATTTCACTTCGTTTGTCGGGCAAACACCCCATCTCTTGGGGTTGAAGATAGAGGACCAATTCATCGCCACTGACTGCCGTACAGACAAAAGATACACAGCCGTCAGGACTGTTTTTTCCTTCTGCACACGCATTCATGAGTTCGAGAATTGTCGGAGCCATGGAAAGTTCCATGAGGATGTTATGCTCTTTGGGGTCAAAATAAGGTAGATCTTTCAATTTTTCTCCAATCAAACGGTAAAGGAACAAACAAAACTAAGGTTTTGAGTCGCGATAGTAACATGTAAGTGCACAAATGCCAAATTTGGGGATAACTGACCGTGAGACACAGAGTGCTATACTCTCTCTATGAAACGATTACTTGGAGGTACCCATACCAC
The DNA here is from genome assembly GCA_964425475.1 of uncultured Candidatus Saccharibacteria bacterium. GTDB lineage: Bacteria > Patescibacteriota > Minisyncoccia > Phycocordibacterales > UBA918 > Damh-18. The sequence goes on from CAYRMF010000002.1 coordinate 28,836, forward strand.
ACTCACTGAAACAGCGGAAGAAATAGTGCGTGTTCTTGAAAAAATACCCGAGGTGACACTCATTTCTCCTGGAATTATCAGCAAAGACAGGAGTAGAGGTGGTACGCGCATTGTCACTGCTGTATTTACGACCGCGGGTATGGAGCTCCTCATTTCCGGCCAAGGGATTCAGAAAGTGGCGGTCCACTGTAACCCCAATTCAGCACAGTACATTTTTTCAACGCTTTCTGCTCATAAAAAGCTTCCCCACTTTATATTTAAAACACGAGAACGGAAGCCGGGGGTATAGAAA
>CAYRMF010000003.1:0-10174 GCA_964425475.1 uncultured Candidatus Saccharibacteria bacterium
GTTCTTTACTAGTCCGTCGCACTCTCCGACATACAATATGTGTTGGCGGTGGCCAACTCCTTAGCTAGCAAAGAACCTCTGGTCTCACCCCAGAGTGAGGTTCTTTACTAGTCTGTCGCACACTGCGACATAAAAAATGAATCTGCGGTGGCAGATGTCACTATTATTTCTGAAACTCCGAACTACTTATTGACAATATACGGCATATATTGTTTACTTACTCTCTACCACATTGAGGTGGTCGTTTTTTAGGAGGATTTTCATAGATGTCAGAAAACGTTATTGACCTTGGATCGGGTGACATGTTCACATTTCCCAAGGGTGTATATGATGTCGGTGGTGCCGGTATTGTTCTCCCGGATAACTACGCACTCATAGTCCTGGGCGATGTGTATGACCCTAACGGGAAGTACAACGTAGTGAAGAACACGGTTCCTCTCGGCGCATGCCTACTTAAGGAAGAATTCAATCGACTGAATGGCTTAGTCCAGTTCGCTCTGTCTGCCGTGGAAACTGCAATTCTGCAAGGGACCACCCCTTTGTAATCTCGGCTCCTACGAGGAAACAGCTCCTGTTTCCTTGTAGGAGCTGTTTTCATTTCTATATCTACTACAGTGTCGTATGACCGCAAATCAGCTCTTTACAATTCCCAAAAATAAGCGCACAATTTATATATTATGGAAAATACAGCAAAAAACTTTGCCCTTCAGTTGGGCTCGTTGGTGTCTTTATACGTAACTATCGTTGGTCTCATAATGCTATTGTTTAGCGTTATCACCGTATATTATCCAGATGCGGCACAGGGGTACTGGGAAATTGAAAGCGCGCAGACTACTATTCGTTTCGGTATTGCGATGCTCATTGTATTCTTTCCGACATACCTCATACTTACACGACTCGTTAACAATGTTCGCCGTAATGAGCACGGTACCTACCTCATGCTCACCAAGTGGCTCATTTACCTCTCACTTCTCGTTGGTGGCGCTGCAATTCTCGGTGACCTTGTGAGCGTCATTAATGGCTACCTTGAAGGTGAGCTCACCATCCGCTTCGCACTCAAGGCACTTTCGTTCTTCGTCGTCATCGCGTCTGCATTTGTGTATTACCTCTTTGATGCGAAGGGGTACTGGCAAACGCACGAGCAGGAATCTATCTGGTACGGCCTTGGAGCGACCATACTTGTCATTGCAGGGTTGACACTCGGTTTCATGAACACGCAAACACCGAGTGAAGTGCGTGACTATCGACTCGATACTACCCAAGTAAATGACCTCATGCTCATGCAATCAAATATTGAATCAGCGTTCAATACAAATGGTGTACTTCCTGATTCGGTTGAGAAAGCATTCAGTGGTATTGAAGTACCTGTCTCACCAGAAAATCGTGATGCATATGAATATCGTATTACCGGCGCGACATCGTATGAGCTCTGTGCAACGTTTGCGTATGAATCAAGTAAATCGGAACAGATGCAATTCTCAGAACCGATGTATGTCGGTGATATGGGTATCAAGGGAAATAATAATTGGACTCACGGGGAAGGGCACTGGTGCTTCACACGAAATGTAGCACCACTTGGCGAGAAGCCACTCATGCAATAACTGGACATATTCCATTTTAACCGCATAATTGTGGGTATATTACACATGGCTTGTTTTCTCTATGCATAAAAAGTTCAATCACGAAGAAATAGAAAAAAAGTGGCAAGATGAATGGATTGCGCTAAACCTCAATACCACAAACGACACGCCAGAGAAGCCAAAAGTGTATGTGCTCGACATGTTCCCGTATCCATCTGGTGACGGGCTACACGTGGGACATCCAAAGGGATATATCGCTACCGATATCTATTCTCGATTCAAAAAAATGTCTGGATTTGAAGTACTTCACCCGATGGGGTGGGATGCCTTTGGTCTTCCTGCTGAAAATTATGCAATCAAGCATAAAGTACACCCACGTGTCGCTGTTGAAAAAAATATTGAAAATTTTAAAAATCAACTTGCACACCTTGGGTTTAATTACGACTGGAATCACGAAATAAACACCACAGACCCTGCATACTACAAGTGGACTCAGTGGATATTCTTGAAACTGCTCGAAAAAGGTCTCGCGTACGAATCGTATGAACCAATTATTTGGTGTCCTTCGTGTCAGACAGGACTAGCGAACGAAGACCTTGAGAGTGATGGTACATGTGAACGCTGTGGGACCATGACAGAGCGAAAGCCAATGCGCCAATGGGTCCTTCGTATCACTGAGTATGCAGACAGGATGCTCAAGGATCTCGATACACTCACTGCATGGCCAGAGCACATTAAAGAAGCACAACGAAACTGGATTGGTCGCTCAAATGGCGCTGAACTCACGTTCATGCTTTCCACAGGAGATGAAGTGGCCGTATTTACCACACGCCCCGATACGCTCTATGGAGCTACCTACGTGGTCTTAGCTCCTGAGCACGACCTCGTGGTCAAGAACAAAGAAATCATTCAAAACTGGGCAGAAGTAGAGGAGTATATCAAAGAAGCATCCCAGAAAGATGAAATACTTCGAACGAAAGCAGAAAAAGAAAAGACGGGGGTGCGACTCGAAGGAATAACAGCCACCAACCCAGCGACAGGCGAGAGTATTCCGGTGTTTATTGCTGACTATGTCCTCAAGGGATATGGGACAGGCGCAATTATGGCTGTTCCTGCACACGATGAACGTGATTTTGCGTTCGCGCAAAAATTTGGACTTGAGGTTATTCAAGTCATTGAAGGAAATGACACTTTGCCCTTTGCTACTGATGGCGTACTCATGCATTCTGGTGAATGTGACGGTATGAACTCCGAGGAAGCAAAAACTGCCATTACCGAGAAGGTCGGTGGAAGACTCACGCAGACATACAAAATTAAAGACTGGGTCTTTAGTCGACAACGATACTGGGGAGAACCAATTCCAATTATCCATTGTGAACAGTGCGGTACTGTTCCGGTACCTGAGAATGAACTCCCTGTAGTTTTGCCCGATGTTGAACAGTATGAGCCAACAGGTACCGGCGAGTCGCCACTTGCAACTATCGAAACCTGGGTAAACGTACCTTGTCCAAAATGTGGTATACCTGCAAAACGAGAAACAAACACAATGCCACAGTGGGCTGGTTCTTCATGGTATTACCTTCGTTTCATTGACCCAAAAAATGACACGTCACTCATTGCTCCCGAGAAAGAACAAAAGTGGGCTCCTGTAGATGTGTATGTAGGAGGTGACCATGCAGTACGACATCTTATCTATGCACGTTTTTGGCATAAATTTCTCTACGATATAGGTGTTACTCATACCATTGAGCCGTTTCATAGGCTTGAATTCCTTGGATTTATCTTGGCACCGGATGGACGAAAAATGTCAAAACGATGGGGAAATATCATTAATCCAGATGATATCGTCAAACAAAATGGAGCAGATGCACTTCGCGTGTACGAGATGTTTATGGGACCATTTGAAAATGTTATTGCATGGAGCACAGACGGACTCGTTGGCGCACAGCGTTTCCTTGAACGTGTGTATGGTCTGAGTAAGCACGTAGCTGATACTGAAGCTCACGAAACGACCACTCTTCTTCATAAAACAATTCAGAAAATCACTCTCGATATTGAAGGTTTTAAGTTTAATACGGCCATCAGCGCACTCATGATTTTCATTAATCATGCGGAAAAAGCAGGACTTACACGGGATTCGTATCTTATTTTCCTACAACTACTCGCTCCATTCGCGCCTCACCTCACCGAAGAACTCTGGCACGAGGCGGGGAAGAATGTCTCTATTCATGTGAGTACTTGGCCTGTGGCAAAGGCTGAGTTTTTGCAAGAAAGTACCGTTGTTTTGAGCGTACAAATCAATGGAAAAATGCGTGGGACTGTAAAAACTCAAGTAAATGCAACAAAAGAAGAGGTGTTTGAAGTGGTGAGTAACTCACCAGATTTTATCGGAAAAATTTCGGGATCGCCTGAGCGCATTATCCATGTCCCGAACAAAATTATTAACATCATTTGCAGTGCTTGACGTAATTGCATTGCCGTGATACAAATAAGAACACACATTCATTCAAAAACCAATAATTACAACACATTATGATTACATTTAAACCAAAACAAGTGACCAAAAAGCTTCTTTCAGTCCTCCCTGAGCGTGCTCGGGATGTGCTCGAAAAGCGCTACGGTCTTGGTACTGAACCAGATACCTGTACACTCGAATCCATTGGCCAAACCTATGGTATTACGCGTGAACGAGTTCGTCAGATTGAGAACTATGGTATTCAGGCAATCCAGAAATCAGATGTGTACAAGGAATTTCAGGCGGTTTTTGATGAACTCCAAAGCGCACTCCATTCACTCGGGGGCGTGATAAATGAAGATGAACTTCTCTCAGAACTCTCAAAAGATCAGTCACTCCGTAACCACATATACTTCCTCCTCGTCATCGGCGACCCCTTCACACGCATCAAGGAGAACAATGCGTTCAAACACCGCTGGTATGTTGAGAAGAACATCGCGGAAACAGTTGAGCGTGCCCTCGTGCATATCTTTGAAAGTATCGAAGAGGATGAGCTCGTATCAGAGGATGATATTCTCGGTCGTCTCAAAGAGCATCTCGGGGAAATAGAAGAACGATATCGTGACGAAAAAATTCTTCGCCGATGGCTTTCAATTTCAAAACAAATAGATCGCAACCCGCTCGGCGAGTGGGGTCATGCACATAGTCCAAATGTACACGCAAAGGGAATTCGTGACTATGCGTACCTTGCGGTAAAGCGACATGGTTCACCAATGCATTTCAAAGAGGTGGCAGATGCAATCAAGAGTCTCTTTGATAAGAGCGCACACATTGCAACAACACACAACGAGCTCATCAAGGATAAGCGATTTGTACTCGTCGGTCGTGGCCTCTATGCACTCTCTGAGTGGGGTTACTCGACAGGTGTTGTGAAGGACGTACTCCGCGACATCATCACCACGCACGGCCCACTCACCCGAGAAGAAATAATTGATAAAGTCAGAAAGGAACGATACGTGAAAGACAATACTATTATTGTAAACCTCCAAGACACTTCGCTCTTCAAACGACTTCCAGACGGAAACTACATACTTGCAGAGTAACGATACATTACACACACCCCTGTTGTCCCCGTGACAACAGGGGTGTGTCTGTATAAAACTATTGTACAATAGAAACACATGATCAAAGGTTTTATTGGCTTTTTTGAAAAGTTTGGTGTAAACGTCGCTTGGATGTATGTCTGTATTGGTTTTAGTATTCTGATATACCTATTTTTTGCGCTCGATATAAAATCAAATCTCATCTATGAGTTCATGGTTCTCTCGTTTCCTGTGTGGATGCCAATTGTTAGTTTCTCGCTTTTTTTTGAGTATTGGCTCTATTTCGTCCGCAAAAAATATGATATTGCACAGGGAAGGGTAACCCTCGAGATTAAACTTCCGCAAGATGTTTTCAAATCACCAGAGGCGATGGAGCTCGTGCTCATACAAATGTTTCAGACTGCATCCCCAGACAACCACGTGCAAACATACTGGGATGGAAAGCATGCGCCAGTATATAGTCTTGAGCTCGTATCACGCGGTGGTGATGTCCGCTTCTACATCAACACTCCTCGAAAAAAATTCAAAAACATTGTTGAAACACAACTGTACGCTCAATATCCAGGAGTAGAGGTACACGAGCTTGAACATGATTACACGGCGGAAGTTTCGTGGGATTCAAACAAATACGAAATTTTTTCAATTCACTTTGGTCTTCGAAAACCCGATGCATATCCCATCAAAACATACATTGAATATGGGCTTGATAAAATGCCAAAGGAAGAAGAAAAAATTGACCCCATCAGCTCAATGCTCGAAATGCTCGGTAACCTTGGACCCGACGAATTTTACTGGGTTCAAATACTTATCAACGCAAATAAAGAATTGACATTCAAAGATGGGTCACTCAGTTTACAACCTGACTGGAAGAAAGGCGCACGTGCTGAGATTAAAAACATTATAGATACTGCAGTGAAAGATCGTGGTGTTGAGCAACCCGGTGGTAACGTTATGATGCTCCTCACCGATGCGCAGAAAGACACCATCAAATCGATTGAACGGAGTCTTGCAAAAAATGCATTTGACGTAGCTATACGTGGCATGTACATAGCAAAAAAAGAGAAGTTTGACCCCGGTGAACGTGTCGGTGCCTTGATTACCGGTTGGCGCAGTTATGACGATTTGAACCGTAACATCATCGCCCCACTGTGGCGAACAGACTTTGACTGGAATTGGTGGCAAGACCCAACCGGTTCGCGTAGGAGATCAGCGAAGCAACAAGAGCTTTCAGAATATAAGCGTCGGGTGTACATAAACCGAACAATAAAAGATACGAGGAAGGTCATGACAACCGAAGAACTTGCTACCGTCTTTCATATACCGGGTAGAGTTGTTTCTACACCAACACTTGCACGTATCCCTTCAAAGCGTGGCGAAGCACCACCAAATCTTCCTGTTGGATAATGCAGTATGGATATTGAGGAATACAATCAAAAATCTCATACACAGAATATACTTTCGTACGCTGTACGTACTATTGTTTTTATCTGTGTATGCGTATCCCTTATTCTGGGTATAACCTTTTTTCTCAATACACCACCTCCCAATTTTCCGGTCAATACTGAGTTTGTCATTAAAGAAGGCTCAACAGTAAGTGATATAACTGACCTCTGTGCAGAACAGAATCTTGTTCGCTCGGGACTATATCTCTATGTGCTTTTACTCTACGGTCATGAAGACATAGTCGTGCAAGCAGGTACATACTCATTTGATACCCAAAAGACAACACGCGAAGTAGCTTCGGCACTTGTAGAAGGTACCCTGAGAAAACCAGAAGTAAGCATTACGTTACCTGAAGGGTTTCAAGCACGCGATATCACCGAGTATCTTGAGGATCGTTTCCCCAATTTTACTGCTGATACTTTTATACCATTTGAGGGATATCTGTTCCCCGACACCTATTTTGTGTCACCATCCGCAACACCGGATGATATACGACTTCTTCTCACCAGTACTACAGAAAAACGACTTGGAGAGTATAGTGAAGCGATAAAAGCGTCTGGTTTTAGTGAGCAAGACGTGATTATTCTCGCTTCAATTCTCGAACGAGAAGCAAAAAGTCTAGAATCAAAGCGTATCGTATCGGGGATACTTCAAAATCGACTCAGAGATGATATGCCACTTCAAGTCGACGCAACCTTCAATTACATCCTCGAAAAAACGAGTGCAGAGCTCACTATGGACGACCTATACACTGACTCTCCCTATAATACTTATAGGAATACTGGTTTACCGCCAACACCAATATCCAATCCAGGGATTGAGTCTATAGAAGCCGTGCTCTATCCAGAAGCATCAGACTACTTCTACTATCTCACCGATAGCGATGGTACTTTTCATTATGCAAAGACATTTGATGAACACAAGGTCAATAAAGCGCGCTACCTGCGGTAGCCAATTATGGCCTGCTATGATAGTTTGAGAACACAATGCATAAGAAAGGGAAGGTCTATGTAGGAGTATCCGGAGGTGTTGACTCGAGTGTAGCGCTCGCACGACTTTCGCGTGCCGGTTTTGACGTTACCGCAGTATTCATCAAAACATGGCAACCTGATTTTGTACCGTGCACATGGGAGCGCGAGCGCCTCGATGCAATGCGCGTTTCAGCGCATATTGGAGTGCCCTTCCTTACCTTTGATGCCGTTTCTGCATACAAAAATGGTGTCGCAGACTACATGATTCATGAATACGAAGCCGGACGCACCCCAAATCCTGATGTGATGTGCAATCATGAAGTAAAGTTTGGTGCGTTTTTACGGTTTGCACTTGAGAGCGGGGCGACACATGTAGCGACCGGTCACTACGCGCAGGTGGTGCAGAGAGGCAATTCCTTCGAACTCCACCGAGGTACTGATACGCAAAAGGATCAAAGTTACTTTTTGTGGACACTGACCCACGATGAACTCTCACACATTTTCTTTCCTATCGGTGATAGTGAAAAAGCACGAGTGCGTGATGAAGCAGAGCGCTATGGTTTGCCTACGTTTGCAAAGCACGATAGTCAAGGTATCTGCTTCCTTGGTGATATCGATATGAAGCAGTTCTTGTCACATTACATTACTTCGATTCCGGGGGATGTGTACGACGAAGACGGAAAGTGCGTCGGTTCTCATGAGGGGGCGCTCTTCTACACGCTCGGACAGCGACATGGCTTCACTATTGCACCTTCTATCGACACCACACTCCCGTACTATGTCGTTGAAAAGGATATACATGCAAATACACTCACTGTCTCCCACCGTGCGCGTACGTGTACCGGTACACACATTGTACTTTCACGTACAAACCTTCTCGTCTCAACTTTACCCGACGTGTGTGAGGCGCAATTTCGCTACCGACAAAAACCTTTCCGCGTCAAGGTGGAAAAGCGTGATGGAGATTGTGTTATGCTTACCGTACTCGACCCGAACATCGATTTGCCCTCATTGGGGCAATCGTGTGTGCTCTACAGTGACACACACTGTCTCGGGGGAGGAATAATCAATGAATACCTATGATCATAACAAAAGCAGACGGCGAAACCGAGGAGTTTAAACCAAAAAAGCTCATTTCTTCACTCAAAAAGGCGGGTGCAAAACAGGAAGAAATTATGCGTATTCTCCAAAATGTTGAGCAATCTTTGGAGGATGGTATGAAAACACAGATGATATACCAAAAAGCATTCCAGCTACTCAGAGAAAGTGATGCACCAATTGCTGCCAAGTACTCGCTTCGTCGAGCAGTCTTTAGTCTCGGACCAACAGGGTTCCCCTTTGAGGATTTTCTCGGAAAAATTTTCGAAGCTGAAGGATACACCACAAAGCGTCGACTCACATTGCGAGGGAAATGTGCTGTTCATGAGATTGACCTTGCTGCATATTCACCTAACCACACGTTCATTGCAGAAGCTAAGTTTCATGCGAGCCCTGGCATCAAGTCAGACCTCCAGGTTGCAATGTACTCATATGCGCGGTATCTCGACCTTGAGTCTGCACGCATCAGTAAGAAAGATCAGCGTGGTATCATCTCTCTGTATCTCATCACCAACACAAAGTTTACTCAAGCTGCAGAGAAGTACGCTGAATGTTCCGGTATAAAACTTCTCAGTTGGGATTATCCAAAGAATAATTCACTCCATGACAAGATAGAACGCCTGGGCACGTACCCAATCACGGTACTCACTCGTCTCAATACACACCAGAAACAGTTCTTGCTCAGCAAAGGTATTATTCTCTGTTCCGATATATCAAAAAACCCAACAATCCTTCACGAACTTGGTCTCTCAAAGCAAAAATTTGATGCTATTCTCCACGAAGCTGGCTCCCTCTGTGGGAAATAAGGTTGATTTTGACAAAAAAGGCCCGATGATGTCCAACAATCTGGCTCATTTTACCATTACTTCTACGTGGTATAATCAAACCTCATTACAAGGTGTCATAGAAATTCGTTAGAAAAATATGTCAGAAGTAGAAACACAGGAAAGTAAGAAGACCGTTGTAGCATTTATTACTGGGTTACTCATTGGTGGTTTGCTTGTGTGGGTATTCTCATCAACACCAGAGAAAAAGGAAGAACCAAAAGATGAAGGAACCGACACAGAACAAGTTGAAAAGACAGACGACTCAAAAGAAGCATCCAAAGAGAGCGAGGGAGGAAAAAATACAGATAACACAGTGAGTGATGTTGTGGTCACTGGTAAGGGTTCAATTGCAATAACCGATCAGAAAGCAGGTGGATCAGTCACTCTTGGCACACTTGAGCTCCCAACCAAAAACGGATGGGTAGTTGTTCGTGATTTCAAAGATGGCGTTGCTGGCAATATACTCGGAGCTGCCCGATATTCAGTTGACGAGGGACTCATCCCTACATCAGTAGAGCTCATGCGAGCAACCACAAAGGACAACACGTACCAAGCATCTTTCTTCACAAATGAAGGTAATAAGGGATTTGCACTTGGAGAAGACAAAGTGATTGACGGTACAGCAGTGACATTCAAGGCGAACTAAGGACCAGAGATACTTTAAGTACAAAAAATCCCGCATGAGCGGGATTTTTTG
>CAYRMF010000003.1:10274-14608 GCA_964425475.1 uncultured Candidatus Saccharibacteria bacterium
TGCTGATTGGAACTACGGGGGTGCAAAGTGGCGTTTGTCACGCTCAAAAATTGATTTATTTGTTGAGTGTCCTCGGTGTTTTTACATCGACAACAAACTCGGTACTGCACGCCCACGTGGCCCCGCATTTACCCTCAATGTTGCAGTCGATGCACTCTTCAAAAAGGAATTTGACGTATATAGGAAATCACAGACGGCTCACCCACTTATGGAACAGTATCACATAGATGCGGTTCCTTTTGCACACAAACACATTGATATATGGAGAGATAACTTCGAAGGTCTTGCGTATGTGGACCCAAAGACCAAACTTACCATCTCGGGTGCTGTTGACGATATCTGGCTCAAACGCGATGGGAAGCTCATTGTGGTTGACTACAAGGCGACAGCAAAAGATGGCACCATCGAAACGCTCGCAGATTCTTCATGGGAGGATCAATACAAGCGACAGATTGGAGTGTACCAGTGGCTCCTCGCAAAAAATGGTTTCGAAGTCGATGAGATTGGCTATTTCGTGTATGCGAATGGACAGAGTGATGGTGATGGTTTTCATGACACCCTTCACTTTGAAACGACTCTCGTGCCCTGTAAAGGGGAAAATGCCTGGTTGGAACCAACACTTGCACAGATTAAAGAGTGCTTGGAATCTGATGTATTCCCAAAGTCGGGAGAGGGTTGCGAATTTTGCCCATACCGAGAGGCATGTGGGAAGAAACTCCAAGCGATACACAAGAGCTCACGCGGTACGTAACTGAACCTCTTTCCCCACGAAATATATGCAAAAAAAGGAGATGGGGTATACTGTACATAGTTTGTCGAAAACATTACAAAATACATAACCCTAAACACATCTATGTTGAGCGCACAAATTGAAGGAGATATAAGAAAGATTGAAGATGAGATAAGAAGACTGGATGAAGAATACAAAAAACTTGAAGCAGAAGAAAAAAAAATAAATGATGAAGCGACAAAGATGACAAGTGAGATAAACCAACTTACGACGAAAAGAAATACCATTGAGAGTGGTAAGACTAAAATTTCAGCACAAAAATCGGAAATTGGGAGGAAAAAAACAGCATTTCAGGCAGATATCACAAGGAAGCGAAGCGAACTTGACAATCAACGAAAAGAAGAGGAAAGAGCTCGAAGGAAATAATTACCCATGGCCTATTCGTACGCCATAGAACAAGCAATCCGCGCTGCGTCTGTGCTTCATAAGGACCAGGTGCGGAAGGGAAGTGTGCCGTATCCGTACATCACACACCTTTTTGCTGTGGCGACGATAGTAGCTGACTACACAACCGATGAAGACACCATTGTTGCTGCGCTCCTCCATGACACGCTCGAAGACACCGACTACACAGAGAAAGAACTCGAGGAGGACTTCGGTGGTGCAGTCCGAGATATTGTTACTGCACTTACTGAACCAGAAATTGCAGAGCATGAGCATGACCGGAAAAATATTTTTTCGCAAAAAAGCCAGTATATAAAGCAACTCAAAGACGCTTCGGAACGAGCGCTCATTGTGGCTGCAGCGGACAAAATACACAATATGCGCTCTATCGTAGAAGAATACTACGAAGATCACTCCTCATTCCTCTCACATTTTGGGCCACACATCGAAGATAGAATGCGCACGTATCAGGAAATAAGCAATATTCTCAACCGAAGACTCAAAAACACTATCCTTTCAGAGTTTAACAGCGTATTCACTGAATATAAAAATTTTCTCCAAGATGTCGAAAAAAAGCGAAACGAATACTAGTACACAACCCCGTCTTTTGAAAAAAAAGACAATTGAAGCAATCTCAGAATACGTCCTCACGAGTAATGGTATGCATGTGCTTTTTCTTCCACGCAAAGGTACCGGAGTGATTACATCAAACATTGTATACAAAATTGGTTCCCGACATGAGGCACGTGGCGAAACTGGCATCGCACACATGCTCGAACACATGCTCTTTAAACCAACGAAACAGGATATCGCTCGAAAACATGATTCTGCATCAACAGAATTTGAAAAAGAGTTTGGCGTTATACTCAATGCGAACACATGGCGCGACAGAACGAGTTATTTTTTTTCATACCCCAAAGTACACTTTCCACAAGCACTCAAAATAGAAGCAGAGCGCATGCGTGGTGTGGTCATTACTGATGAGTCTCTTGCTCCTGAAAAGACAAACGTACTCAGTGAGTACGATATGTATGCAGGAGATGAGTTGTTTCTACTTTCAACAGAAATGTACGATGTAGCGATTCGCAATCATCCGTACGGACACGAAACCATTGGCTACCGAGAAGACATTGAAGACTACACAGCATCAAAAATTCGAGCGTATTATGAGGATTATTATACGCCGAATAATGCTACTCTCATCATTGTTGGTGATTGCACAGAGGCGGTGATGAAACGAGAAGTGCTCGCGCACTTTGCCATGCTTCCAATGACTCATATCCCAAAAGAGCATCTTTTTCGTGAGCCAGAGCAGAATGGGAAACGCACCGTCACTGTCTCTCGTCCTTCCACAAAAAATGTACTCGGTATCGGGGTGAAGCATGACGCATTCCCGAATATAGCGTGGTTCGAAACGCTCGCTATTTTTGACATGCTCGCGGGTGGTGAAGATAGTGTACTCACGAAACGTTTTGTTGATACAGGTCTTGTATCGCACATCGACACATCCCTCGAACAATCAAAGGACTCAAACCTTGCGGTTATTTTTTGTACCCTTACCCAAAAGACAAACCATGAAAAACTAGAAAAAAATCTACTCGAAACAGTTCGTGCACTTACACCGAAGGACATTGCGCCCTATCTCAAAAAAACAACAGCAAAGCTACTCATGAACGAAGCTCGTACTCGTAGTAGCAGTCTTTCTCTTGCGCAAGAATTAGTCGAGTATGTGAGTGCAGAAGCATGGGAGCATTTTTTTGCATCAGAAGCAATTCTCAAAAATATCACCCCAAAAGCAGTACACACTCGCTTGCAAACTCTCTTCACAGAAGAACAGATGACAATCGGTTACTTTATCGGTCAAAGTGATCAAAAATAGCCATGAACACACACATTGATACGCGCACCATAGTGCGAGAAGGGGAAGAATTTGTCGCGAGTCGTTTTTCTGTTGATGTCCCTTCCGAACACACGTGCCATGAAGAAGCTGTCCGCATGGTCTTTACCGAAATAGTGCGAGCGGGGTGTGGCACGCTCTCGCGTGAAGCATTCCAAGATACGCTCCACACGCTCGGCGCCCAGCTGGGTGTCTCTGATTCTGGAAGCATATTTACCTTTCACCTCGAGGCACGGAATGATGTACTCAAGAAAGTGTTACCACTGTACAAGACATTTATCACTGCGCCCGCATTCCAAGCAAAAGAACTTTCACGTGTCAAGGAATATCTCAAAAATACACTCATGCTCGCACGTGAAGATGCAAAAGGCCGAGCTCATGATGCATTTGTGAATAGTGCAGTGAGTAAGCGTGATTGGCGCTTTTCGTACGAAATAGACGAGTACATTCACGCAGTCGAGAACGTAACTCGCGCTGACCTCCTCCGCCTCCATACTGCTATCTTTGAACGACCATGGAAGCATACCTGTGGTGGAAATTCCTCTGCATGTACACTCATCACAAAAAACCTTGATTCCTGTACCATAAAACTCTCGGGACCAGAAGAGTTCATTACCACTGCTGTTTCTCCACTTGAAAAAACGCATATATCGCTCATCGACATACCGGGAAAACAAAATATCGAGTTTAGTATCGGTGGAATGCTCCCGATTACGTTTGACAATGAAGACATTCCCGCACTCACACTCGGTATGAACGTTCTCGGTATACCTGGTGGTTTTATGGGTCGTCTCATGAGTACTGTGCGGGAAAAGGAGGGCCTCACTTACGACATTCGCAGTCGAGTTGAGGACATCAGTCGTTACGATGAGGGGTACTGGCGTATCATGACCTTTTTCAATCCTCAAAATACTGTTCAGGCAATACAATCAACACTCCGTGAAGTACGATTGTTTGTCCATGAGGGTATTACCGCTGATGAGCTCGCTCGCTTTAAAACCATCATGCGCACACGTCGCATTCTGGAACAAGATTCACTCTTACGTGTACTCGCAAGCACACACGCCCGCCACATAGCTGATATCGACGACACTCGCTATACTGCCTACATAGCACATCTCGATGCACTCACCGTGAAGGAGGTGAACCGCGCTCTCCTCACGCACCTCGGTGGAAAACCGGTTGTCATTTCAGGAGCAGGACCAGTATCAAAACTCAAATCAGAAATCCTCAAAACCTTTGGAAACACAGTGATATAGAAAA
>CAYRMF010000003.1:14708-17054 GCA_964425475.1 uncultured Candidatus Saccharibacteria bacterium
AATCTTGTATAGTGTCATTCTATGTCTGGAAATGAAATTAGGGCAAGATATCTTGCGTACATGGAGAAGCGGGGACATGCGATTATTCCATCGTCTGCGCTTATTCCTGAGAATGACCCCACAACACTCTTTACCGGTAGTGGTATGCAACCACTCGTGCCATTTCTCATGGGAGAGGTACACCCCATGGGGACTCGACTTGTAGACTCACAGAAGTGCTTCCGCGCGGAAGATATTGAGGAAGTCGGCGATAATCGTCACACGACTGTCTTTGAGATGCTCGGCAACTGGTCTCTTGGTGATTATTTCAAAAATGAGCAAATTCCATGGATTTATGGCTTTCTCGTTGATGAAGTTGGCCTAAAACCAGAAAACATCTACGTCACCGCATTTGCAGGTGATGAGACAAACAATGTCCCACGCGATACCGTCTCAGCGGAGCTCTGGCAGGGATTATTCAGAGAGCGTGGTGTTACGAATGGCATCGCGCTCATGGGTTCCGAGAAAGAGGGTGGGGAACGTGGTATGCAAAACGGTGAACGTATTTTTTACTACGACGCATCAAAGAACTGGTGGAGTCGAGCGGGGAAGCCAGAGAAGATGCCTATTGGAGAGATTGGTGGTCCCGACACTGAGATGTTCTACGACTTCGGCACTCCACATGATGAAACATTTGGTCCACACTGCCACCCCAACTGTGACTGTGGGCGTTTCCTCGAGATTGGCAACTCAGTCTTCATTGAGTACATAAAAGCTGAAGATGGCACTTTCCAAAAACTCCCAAAACAAAATGTAGATTTTGGTGGAGGACTTGAGCGTATCGCTGCAGCAGCAAATGGGAATAGGGATGTGTTTACCATCGATCTCCTCCAAAATGTCATCGTACAGATTGAGAAACTCTCAGGAAAAAAGTACGCAGAGCATCAATATGCATTCCGTGTCATTACCGACCACATTCGCGGTGTAGTGTTTATGATTAGCGAAGCAATATATCCGAGTAACAGTGAGCAGGGGTACTTCACGCGTCGCTTGCTTCGCCGTGCGATACGCTACGCAGATATTGTGGGAATTCCTCATGGTGAGCTCAAACTCCTCGCAAAGAGCGTTATAGACATGTACAAAGGGCACTATGAGAAGATAGCGGAGCACGAAGCAGACATTATCGACACCATATACGGAGAGGAAATACAGTTCCGCAAAACACTGGAAAATGGCCTCAAAGAATTCAACAAAATCGCTCTTAAAATCACACTCCCCATAAAGCGTGAGGAGGGGAAGATAGTAGTAGATAAAAGCCAGAAAATAACGCCACACAAGTTCATCACCGGCGAAAATGCGTTCAATCTTTTCACCACCTACGGTTTCCCCATCGAACTCACTGAAGAAATTGCAAAAGAGCGTGGTATGACTGTTGCGCTCGGAGAATTCAAAGCGCTTATGGAAAAGCACAAAGAAGTATCACGCGCTGGCGCAGAGCAAAAGTTTAAGGGGGGACTTGCAGACCATTCAGATAAGGTGGTGATGTACCACACTGCCACGCACCTTCTCCTCGCAGGACTCAGGAAGGAACTCGGTACCGGTGTCCACCAAGCTGGCTCGAATATCACCGGAGAGCGTCTCCGCTTTGACTTTACCTACGACGAAAAAGTATCCGATGAGGTCCTCCGTCGAGTTGAAGCTTTTGTGAATGAAGCCATCACTCACAACGCACAGGTACGCGTTGACACACTCTCAAAAAAGGAAGCAGAGAATGACCCAAGTATTGAGGGAAGTTTCTGGGAAAAATATCCCGACCAGGTAAAGGTATACTCAATCACCGATGACGCAGGGGTTGTCTACTCTCGTGAACTCTGTGGTGGTCCGCATGTGGAGACAACGGGTGCTATTACGGGTACATTCAAAATTCAAAAAGAAGAGTCGTCTTCGCGTGGTGTACGACGCATCAAAGCGGTTCTCCTCTAAACTGTAGATTACTTTCAATTTCAGACATACGGCACGGTATACTACTTGTGTATGTTTCACTTTCGCCACAAGGAAAGCGATGTGGTATATGGTGTGCTCATTGATATCAGTTCTGGCACCGTCGGTGTTGCTATTGTTGCGTCTGAACTCGGAAGCACTCTCCCAAAACTCATTTATACACACCGCATTACGATGCGCATTACAAAACACGGTGCTGAACGCTCCGAAAATATTCGACGTGTCCGAGAAGCGCTCTTGTCTGCTTCACTTATTGTCTCTCAAGAGGGTATGCAGGCGCTTTCTGCATACGATTCCTCTGCCAAAATTTCAAAACTGTACGTTACCTGCTCGTCTCCATGGTCCTACACCCTTGCACGTACTGTT
>CAYRMF010000003.1:17154-23834 GCA_964425475.1 uncultured Candidatus Saccharibacteria bacterium
AAAACTGTACGTTACCTGCTCGTCTCCATGGTCCTACACCCTTGCACGTACTGTTGCATATAAAAATGATACCCCCTTTAAAGTGACGAACGCGCTCATTGGAGACCTCATCCAAAGTGCTGAATCTGAAATACTCGAGTACCTTGACAACATTCCCCATGTTGCTGAACATAGTTTTAATGTAGTGGAACGCGCAACGGTCGATATCACCATAAACGATTACCCCGTCATCAATCCTCTCGACAAGAAAGGGACAACACTCGGTCTCACCCATATAGCGGGGCTTGTCCCCGAGGAAATTATCGAATCTATTCGAGAAGTGCAACAAAAACTTTTCCCAGATACAAAACTGCGTACACATACGTACATGCTTGTGATGTATTGTGTGCTTCGAGATATTTTCTCAAAACTCGACTCGTTGTGCATCGTTGATCTCACGGGAGAAGCAACTGAGTTTGCGCTCGTTGAACACAAACAATTGATTGAAAATGTCTTTATCCCTGAAGGCAGTAATTCTTTTATTCGCGATGTCATGGAACATACGGGTAAACCCGCTGAAGATGTGCAAACACTGATGGCTCAGGATTCTCTTCATTTTATACATCATGATTTTGATACTCACATTGCCACATACGAACAGAGCGTCACTGAAGCAATAGAGCGCATGCGCGAGCACCACATCATCCCTACGTCAGTAGTCATTACTGTTCAGCGTCCTTACGAACATTTTTTTGTACCCATTCTTGAACGGGCATTCCGCACGATTCTCGGTGCAAATCCAGAAATTCTTTCAATCAAACATGAACTCATTGATGAAATATCACATGGAGCAGGGGATGACGTCTATTTAGCACTTGGAGCACGGTTTTTCCACAAATTACATGGTTGTGGTGAATTTGATGCCTCATAAGGGTATATACTTATCATAATGGCACAAAAATGGAATTTACAAGACATTCGTCCAACGAATGCGGAACCACAAAAAACAGCACCGCGTGATATTGAATCACGAAAACTTCGTCAAGACATTGCCCCAAGAAATACACGGCATGTTGCACCACCACCAGTTTCAAATGCAGAGGAACCAAAATTCGATGATTCAGATATTTCCTCTCTCGATATTATTGACGGCAACGCCGAAAAGAAATCAAGGGTCATAATCACTTCAGTTGTTGCTGTCCTCATTATTGTTGTACTCTTTGGTCTGAACGCATTCTTGGGAGGAGCAATTGTCACTGTTGTACCCAAAACAAAAGACGCTGTTGTTCAGTCGAGTTTTATGGCATATACGCAACCGCAAGCCGATCAGCTCGGATATGAACTCCTCTCACTTGAGACAACGGGTGAGCGACAAGTTAAGGCGAGTGGAAAAGAAACTGTTTCAGTACGCGCAGAGGGTAAACTTTTTGTCTACAATACAGGTACTGCTTCTCAACGTCTCATTAAAAATACTCGTTTTGAAAGCCCTGACGGTCTCATATTCAGGATTAAGGAGTCCATTGAGGTACCGGCGGGAGGGAAGGTCGTTGCAGATGTATTTGGCGATGCAACAGGAGAAAAGTACAATATTCAACCAGCAAAGTTTACCGTTCCTGGACTCAAGGGAAGTGATCAGTTCAATAGTATCTATGGTGAGTCCACGGTTGCTCTTTCAGGAGGTTTTGAGGGAGAAAAGTACATTATTGACGATCAAGAACTCAATACAGCACAACAAGCGCTCCATGTCGAGCTCCGCGACAAGCTTCTCGCACAGTTACAGGAGCAAAAGCCTTCAGGTTTTATCGTATATCCTGATGCAGTCACCTTTACCTATGAATCACTTCCTTCTACCGAATATGGTGACTCTCTCGCAACAATCAAAGAAAAAGCAATCTTGCATGTTCCACTATTCAACGAATCAGAATTTGCGCAATTTCTCGCAAAACGCTCAGTTCCCGATTATGCGAATGAACCTGTAAAGCTTCTTGATCCATATTCACTGACATTCACATACACCGATCCGTTAGTTTCTCAAAGTGACATTTCTACAGCTCAATCACTTGATGTAACACTTACCGGAAATACCAAAATTATATGGGCTTTTGATGAAGCGATGCTGAAAAATGCACTTCTTGGAAAGAGTAAGTCAGAGGCAAATCAGATTTTAAGTGGCTATAAATCGTCGATTACGAGTGCACAGTCCAAAATCAAACCATTCTGGAAGAGTAGTTTCCCAAATTCACCGGATGATATAATCATCACCACAGAAGAAAGTAAGTAGTCAATATCCACAAAGAGGGTGTACACGTATTGACGTTTTATTCATAGTTTGTTACACTCTAGGCCGTTTGATGCAAGAAAAATCAGACAAAGAACAACTCGTCTATGGAACTGTAGAGGAGGCGCTCCCCAATGCGCTTTTTCGAGTTTTATTGGATGGAGAGGATAAACCTGTTATCGCATATCTTGCAGGTAAAATGCGGAAATTTAAAATCCGTGTTCTCGTTGGTGATAGGGTAGCTCTCGTACCCGAACCATACGGCGGCAAGGCGCGTATATCTAAACGTCTATAAAGTTATGAAAGTACGTTCATCAGTAAAAAAAATAAGCCCGGATGATAAAATCGTCCGAAGACGTGGTCGTGTGTATATTATAAACAAGAAAAAGCCGCGCAATAAGCAGCGACAAGGTTAATTACGTAGTATGAGAATTTCAGGTATAACAATTCCAGATACAAAGCATCTTGAGTACAGCCTTACCGCAGTGTATGGCATAGGACATTGCCGAGCGCTTGCTATTCTTAAGGAGCTTCAGCTTGACCCGTACAAAAAGGCATCTGACCTCACCACTGAGGAAGAAAATGCGGTACGTGAAAAGGTTGAGTCATTTACAATTGAGGGAGAACTCAAGCGTGAAGTAGGTGCAGACATTAAGCGACTCAAAGATATACAATCATATCGAGGAAGTCGACACAGCAAGCACCTCCCCGCTCGTGGCCAACGCACAAAAACGAATTCACGTACACTGAAAGGTGTCAAGAAGACTATGGGCTCTGGTCGTCGTAAGCTCGAGAAGACTTGATCTGTATCTGTTTTACATTATTTACTAAAGTTTGACCTATGGGTAAGAAACGAATTATCAAAAAAGGAGGCAGCGATGCAAATACATCTTCACGTGCTCTTGCACGTGTTCCCAAGAAGAAAGTTGCTGCTGGCACACTGAATATTCTTGCAACGTTCAACAACACCATAGTCACGCTCTGTGACAACAAAGGCAATGCACTCATTGCTGCATCAAGTGGCGCAATCGGTTTTAAGGGATCACGTAAGAGCACACCGTTTGCAGCTGCGAAAGTAGGTGAGATTATCGGTGACAAAGCAAACCAAATGGGCATGAAGGATGCAAATGTCATCATTCGTGGAATTGGCGCAGGTCGTGAATCTGCACTTCGCGGTTTTTCAAGCAAAGGAATTACTATTACCAGCATTGTCGACCAGACACCGGTTCCGCACAACGGTCCGCGTGCGTCTAAGCCACGTCGCATTTAATTGAATGTATTATGATCATTGGTCCAAAATACAAAATAGCAAAACGCCTCGGAGCTCCTGTCTTTGAAAAAACACAGACGCAAAAATTTGCACTCTCTGAAGCGCGGTCTGCTCGCAATAAGACACGCCGACCGGGCATGATGTCTGACTACAAGAAACAGCTCATCGAAAAGCAAAAAATGCGTTTCGGCTACGGTATCTCAGAAAAGCAACTTTCGAATTACGTGCATGAAGCGTTTGAGCAGGGTAACCAACCAATAAGTTCTCTTATTGCACGCCTCGAGTCGCGTCTCGATAACGTTGTTTTCCGCCTCGGTCTTGCAAAATCACGTCGTCTTGCTCGCCAGATAGTTTCACACGGGCACATACACGTAAACGGACGTCGTCTCAATATTCCTTCTTATAAAGTTCGCATCGGTGATGTTATTTCTGTACGCGAGCAAAGTAAGCAATCACCACTTTTTGTGACACTTTCTGAAGCAATTGCATCACATACAGCACCACATTGGCTTTTACTAAATGCGAAAGAGCTTTCAGGCGAAAAGAAAGCAGAGCCAACATATGAGCCATCTGAAACTCTGTTTGATCCACAGCAAGTCCTTGAGTATTACAGTCGTTAATAAATTAATACCACTAATAACGTACTATGCTTGAAACCAACGTAGCATTACCATCAAAGCCACGAGTAATTAAAGAGGAAGAATTCTCTGGTGTTTTTGAGATTGATGGTCTTTACCCTGGGTATGGCCATACCCTCGGAAACTCACTCCGCCGCATCATTCTCTCCTCACTCCCCGGTGCAGCGATTACACAGGTAAAAATTGATGGTGTTGAACATGAATTTTCGACAATGGCTGGTATCAAAGAAGATGTCGTCACCATCCTCCTCAATCTTAAGCGAGTTCGTCTGCTCATGCACAGCGACATGCCTCTTACACTGACACTCAAGGTTTCTGGCGCTAAAAGCGTAACTGCTTCTGATATCTCGACTCCGTCTCAAATAACGGTACTCAACCCCGATCAACACATCGCAGAAATTACGGACAAAGGTACGACACTCTCTATGGAAATAACCGTTGAACACGGTCTAGGCTACGTACCAAGAGAGGTACACCAAAAAGAAAAGGTTGACATCGGAACCATTGCCCTCGACGCTGTTTTTACACCAATTCGTCGTGTGAACTACGAGGTGGAAAACATGCGCGTAGGCGATCGCACCGATTACAACCGTCTCCGAGTCTTTATTGAAACAGATGGGACACTGTCACCCCGTGCAGCCCTTGAAAATTCAATTGAGATAATGGTTCACCAGCTCAAGGCAATTATCGGCTTTCAAGATTCTTCGACAAAGCAAGCAGATTCTCTTGAGACAGTAGCAGAGGAAGCGGGGACTACCGATACGGACGTGCTCAAGACACGTATCGAAACACTTGATTTTTCAACACGCACATTGACTGCGCTTGAAAATGCAAACATTAGAACACTCGGCGGACTCGTGCGTAAGTCAAAAGAAGACATTCTTGCGCTTGATGGTATTGGTCCAAAGGGTGTCGAAGAACTGGAAACTATTCTTGAAAAAATGAATTTAGGGTTAAAGGAATAATATGCGACACAGCAATCAAAACAGAACATTGGGACGAAGTCGTAGCCAGCGCACCGCGCTCCTACGTGGTCTTGCACTTGCACTCATCGAACATGGAAAAATTCAGACGACTGAGGCAAAAGCGAAAGAACTTCGTCCCTATGTAGAAGATCTCATAACGAAAGGGAAGGAAGATACCGTGGCATCACGTCGTCTCGTCTCAAGTCTCTTGGGCGAGCCCGATAACGCTTCAGTACAGAAGCTCTTTAATGATGTTTCTAAGCGATATATGGAACGGAACGGTGGCTACACACGCATTATTAAGGCAGGCGATACCAAGGCAGGTCGTCGCGAAGCATATATAGAACTTGTATAACAGTATGGAAAAGAAAGAATACATCATAGATGCAACCGGAAAGCGACTTGGACGCCTTGGTACTGAAGTGGCAACTATACTTCTTGGTAAGAACACAACTCATTTTGCAAAAAATGTAGCTGAGCCTGTTTCAGTAAAAGTCACAAACGCATCAAAACTCGATATCACCGAAAAGCGTGCTGAACATTCATTCCAAAGCTACTCCGGCTTTCCTGGTGGTCGACGTGTTGAGTCACTCGAGCATCTTGCAAAGCGTCTTGGGTATAAGGAAGTGGTGAGTCGTGTCGTTGGTGGTATGCTTCCAAAAAATAGACTTCGCGCACAACGTCTTCGTAATCTTGAGATAACTGAATAATGAATATGGCAACAACAAAACAATATACAGAAGGAATTGGTCGCCGTAAGTCAGCAACTGCACGTGTGCGTATCTCAAAGTCGGGTGAAACTCGTGTTGTGGTAAATGACAAGTCAATTGCAGAGTACTTCAAGGCAGCAACACTCCAAAAGAATCTCCTTGCGGTTCTTGAAACAGAGAATGCAGGTATCGACTCATACGAGATTAGTGCACATGTACAGGGAGGTGGCCTTTCATCACAATCTGATGCTATCAAGCTTGGTATCGCACGTGCACTCGTCAAAGAAAAAGCAGACAGACGCATTCCGCTCAAGAAAGCAGGTCTACTCAAACGAGATCAGCGATCAGTTGAACGAAAGAAATTTGGACTCAAAAAAGCTCGCAAGAGCCCACAGTGGAGTAAGCGTTAAAATAAAAGCCCCCTTCGGGGCTTTTATTAGCTTACTCGGTCGGAGCGATGTTTTGTCGACCTCAAGGAGACAAAACCGCGAGACGGGGTCGCAAGCGCTTAGTATTTTAGGCACGAAGTGCATATAAATACTTAGCGACTTGGACCAAAACGATAAGCAAATGCCCCCTTGCGGGGCATTTGTTCTTTTCGACGACCGGAACGATGTTTTGTCGACCTCAAGGGGACAAAACCGCGAGTCCGGCCAGGAAGCACTTATGAGCGTCAGCGAATTAGTGACTTGACGGGAAGCGTTAAA
The DNA here is from genome assembly GCA_964425475.1 of uncultured Candidatus Saccharibacteria bacterium. Classification (GTDB taxonomy): domain Bacteria; phylum Patescibacteriota; class Minisyncoccia; order Phycocordibacterales; family UBA918; genus Damh-18. The sequence goes on from CAYRMF010000003.1 coordinate 23,702, forward strand.
ATAAAAGCCCCCTTCGGGGCTTTTATTAGCTTACTCAGGCGGAGTCATATTTTGGCTATTACTAAGCCAAATCAGACGAGCCCGGGCAGGAGGTTCTTAATGAACGAAGTGAATTTAGAAACCTGACGCCAAA
>CAYRMF010000003.1:23934-27475 GCA_964425475.1 uncultured Candidatus Saccharibacteria bacterium
ATTTTGACACCAACAAAATTCATCTGTATAATGCACAAATATGGTAGATAAACATGTTATTGATGAAGATGATGAGATTGTTACTGAAGATACAATCCTACCTGAAGATACCGAAATTGATGTAGAACATGAGGAGGAACAAGTCAGTAATAAACTCAAAGCACAGCGTAAAAAGCTTGCGGAATGTGAAGCTGAAAAGCAAAAATATTTAGAAGACTTACAAAGAACACGTGCTGATTTCCTCAACAGTAGACGACGTCTCGAGGAACAGTTACTCCGAGATAAGGAACGAGCCACTGACAAGATTCTCGAAGAGCTCCTCACCCTCGCGGACAGCTTTGACACCGCGATGGCCGACACGGCGCTCTGGGGGAGCATCGATGCAAAGTGGCGAGTCGGGGTAGAAGCAATCCAAACGAAACTCATGTCAATTTTACGCAGTAATAATGTGACCCCCATAGAACCGCAGGGGAGTCCATTCAACCCAGAGGAGCATGAGGCGGTATCGAACACTCCAGTGACGAACGATGCAGACATAGATACGGTCATGGCAGTTCTGCAGAAAGGGTACAAGCGAAACGACGACATCATACGTCCCGCGCGAGTCGTCGTCGGCACAAAGTAGCAATCGTATGTATCATCTACTATTTATTTTTTAACTTTTAAAACACTATGGCAAAAATTCTTGGTATAGACCTCGGCACCACAAACTCAGCAATGGCGATTATTGAAGGTGGTGAACCAACAATAATCGAAAACGCAGAAGGAAACCGCACGACACCATCCATTGTCGCCATTTCAAAAACGGGAGAGCGACTCGTGGGACAAATTGCAAAGCGACAGGCAGTCACCAATCCAAAAAATACCATCTACGGTATCAAGCGCTTCATGGGGCACAACTACGACGAAGAGGCGGTGCAGAGTGACAAGGGAATTGTTCCCTATGAAGTAAAGAAAGGGAATGACGGCGGAGCGATGGTGCACATGGGAGAAAAAGACTACCGACCCGAGGAAGTCTCCGCAATGATTATCGCGAAGCTGAAGGCAGACGCAGAGGCAAAGCTTGGAGAGAAAATCACCGAAGCAGTTATCACCGTGCCTGCGTACTTCAACGATGCACAGCGCAAAGCGACACAGGATGCGGGAAAGATTGCTGGCCTCGATGTGAAGCGCATCATCAACGAACCAACGGCAGCTGCCTTGGCGTACGGTTTCAATAAGAAGAAGGAAGAGAAGATTGTCGTATACGACTTTGGTGGAGGTACCTTCGACGTCACGGTGCTCGAAGTAGGCGATGATGTCATTGAGGTACAGTCGACTGACGGCGACGCACACATGGGAGGAAGAGACATTGACCAAAAGATTGTGCGCTACCTCATTGATGAATTCAAGAAGTCCAATGTCGTCGACCTCGGTAAAGATCCACTTGCGCTCCAGCGACTCGATGAGGCAGCAGAAAAAGCAAAACACGAGCTTTCATCGACTGCGGAAAGTAACATCAATATTCCATTCATCTCACAGGGCAGTGACGGACCACTCCACCTCGACATCAAGCTCACGCGGGCAAAACTCGAGGAAATCGCGCACGAATACATTGACCGTTCAATCGAAATCACGAAGCGAGCCCTCGAAGCATCAGGACTCAAAAAAGAAGAAATCGATGAGGTGATACTCGTGGGTGGTCAGACGCGCATGCCGTTCATTGTTGAGCGCGTGAAGGAACTCTTTGGAAAGGAGCCCAACAAGACCGTGAACCCTGATGAGGTGGTAGCACTCGGCGCATCTATTCAAGCAGGAATTCTACAGGGAGATGTGCACGACATTACGCTCGTTGACGTCATCCCGCTTTCACTCGGTATCGAAACCATGGGTGGTGTCTCCACAAAGCTCGTTGAGAAGAATACGCACATTCCCACGAAGCGTGAGCAGATTTTCTCTACCGCAGCCGACAATCAGACTTCCGTAGAAATTCACATCACACAGGGTGAGCGACCGATGGCGAGCGACAACAAATCACTCGGACGATTTATCCTCGACGGTATTCCACCAGCACCACGTGGCATGCCACAGGTGGAGGTTATCTTTGATGTCGACAGCAATGGTGTACTCAATGTGACCGCGCGCGACAAGTCAACCAACAAAGAGCAGAAAATCCGCATTGAGGCAAACTCGGGACTCACGCCAGAAGACATCGAGCGCATGAAGCATGACGCTGAGGCACACGCGGGAGAGGACCTCAAGAAGAAAGAGCTCATCGAATCACGCAACATGGCAGACCAGATGCTCTACACTGCGGAGAAAGCGCTCCAAGACCACAAGGATGCTGTCCCTGCTGATGTGAAAGCGGGTGTCGAAGAAAAGATAAAGGCACTTCGTGAGGTAAAGGATAAAGACAACAACGAGGATATCAAGACAAAGACACACGAGCTCTCATCAGAAATGCAAAAAATTGGAGAGGCGATGCAGAAGCAAGCACCGCAAGAAGGAGCTTCGAAGCCTGAGGAAAAACCAGAAGACGGCAACATCCGCGATGCAGAAACAGGTGAGAACCCAACTAACTAACACTCAATATGAAAGACTATTACGAAATACTCGGAATTCAAAAAAGTGCCTCAAAGGATGAGGTGAAGAAGGCGTTTCGTAAACTCGCTTCGAAGTATCACCCCGACAAGAAAGGAGGGGATGAAGCGAAATTCAAAGAAATCAGTGAGGCGTACGCGACCTTGAGTGACGAAAAGAAACGAGCCGAATATGACACGTACGGTCGTTCCTATGCTGGAGGTGGCGCAGGGCCACAGCAGGGGCAGTGGGGTGGCTTCCAGGGTGGTTTCGGCGGAGCGGGAGTCGAGTTTGACATCAATGACATATTCCAAGGGTTTGGTGACATGTTTGGCGGAGGCATGCAGGGTGGAGGAAGACGACAGACGCGCGGTCATGACATCTCTGTCGATATTGAACTCACGTTCAAAGAGTCAATCTTTGGTACAAAGCGTACCCTCAAACTCACCAAGAATAGCGCGTGCACTACCTGTAACGGTTCCGGTGCAAAATCAAAGAGTGATATGGTGTCCTGCACGACCTGTAACGGCAACGGGCGCGTACGCGAGACACGTCAGAGTATCCTCGGACAATTTGCCACCGTACGCGAGTGTAACGACTGTAACGGCACCGGCAAAATTGCAAAGGAGAAGTGCGCAGACTGTGCGGGAATGGGTGTACGTCGTTCTGAGGACACCATTGAAATCAATGTCCCCGCGGGTATTGAGCCCGGTGAGATGATACGCATGACCGGTCGTGGGGAAGGAGTAAAGGGAGGAACGTCAGGCGACCTGTACATCAAAGTCCATGTACAGCGTCACCAAAGCATCCACCGGAGCGATAGTACGCTTGAAACAGTGCTCAAGGTCAAACTCACCGACGCACTCCTCGGTGCGACATACGGCGTTGAGACACTCGATGGCACTATTCAAATCAAGATTCCCGAGGGAGTGAAGCATGGCGAGATACTCAGAATAAAAGGGAAGGGTGTGCCAGTCGGCTC
>CAYRMF010000004.1:0-14620 GCA_964425475.1 uncultured Candidatus Saccharibacteria bacterium
CGCGGGGCGCAACTGTTTTTCGTCTAGAAAACAGGAGCACGGACTTGAAGCCGTTGCGAGATACCTTTTCGACTGCAAGGAAGAAAAGTATCCGCAACGGGTACTGAACAGGTACTGTTCGATTCAGGTTAAAATTCAAAGAACCTTAATTGCATGAAATAAAAACTTATGCTACGGTGAATTTGTCATGATTTTTCGTTCACTTGCAACGAAAAAGTAAACTATGATAGTTCTTTGGAGGTACTTCAGATGGGCGAGAAAGAGAAACAGGAAGAGTTGAACTACCAACACCAACGTGGCAAGGACAGCATCGACGAAGGGACGAACCACCCCCCAAGCGAGAACCTTTATTTCTTCCAAAGTTCGACGGCAGCAGAGCGCGAATCCGCTTTCAATGCCGGCCGCTCCGAGCGTGGTGCGGAAAAGTAAGGCCTGTTTTTGGGCAAAGGGTGGCTTAAAAAACCGCTCTTTTTTTATACATAAGCAGTTTCTTGTAACAAAAAAACAACCCGCCATTTTAAAACGAAGATATTTATGATTTAAAGCAAAACCGATACTTAGTCCCTAAGGAACATCTCGGGGGGCCTTAACTGAATTTTAGAAACTCTTCACAAAAAATGGCTTTAAAAGTGCCATTTTTTGCAGTTTTGAGCTTGACTTTTATAATGTAGTGTGGTAATATACTGCCAGGTGGTAGTGACACTCTGTCACTACCAAAAGCAACTTGAAAATCAACGCATAGAGGAGATGAACATGCCCCCCTTTGGAAAAGCTTTAACTGAATTGGCAAAGACGTTTTTCGCTGGAGTAAGCCATGCCAATTTACTCTGGGAAGTTTTTGGAGCGTTGACGGGAAAAGATCTTCCCAACGACGCCTTTACCCTGGCAAAAGGTCTCTCGGGTATCTTTGGTCTCAAAGATGAACGAATGATCACGACTCTCATTCTTGCCCTCGAAAAAGAATGGCTGAGGAACGGGAAGAAATTTGGTGGTAAACGTGTCGAAAATCCACGCGAAATCTTGGCTGGTTACTTCGCCTGGCAGTTTCCGAAACAAACTCCTGAACAACGCCTACTTGCGTGGTGGTACGGCAACCAATTTCGGAATTTCTTAACCGCAATGGGTTCCTCCCCCGGAAAGAAGGAAGGGGAAACAACCAGCACGTGGCAAACCACAGAAGCTGGAGTGACCACGAGACATAGCAGGAAAATGGAACACGTGGGTGAGGGAATCAACAATCCACTCGACTACCTCCGAATGATGGTCATGGTTATCTGTGCTGAACCAACACAGGCACAGGAACCCCATTATCTCCCTGGGTACCGAAAGCTTATTGCTCAATCACGGGCATTTGGGAATCCCAATGTTCCCGAAGGAGCTGAAGAGACCCTCAAAGGTTTCTTGGAAAATTTCCCTCGGCTTCGTGACAAGCTGATGGACAAATCAGCTCTGAGCGCTGAGTGGGTGCGGTCTCTTGCGAGTGACGAATTTAGGGAACTGAAAGAGTTACTCACCGAAATAAAGACTGGCCTCACCGAAACGCTCAAGGCGAAGATCCCAGAAGTAGAACGTCGGCTCACCGAGTTGAATGTGAGGACCATCGAAGCCCTCAAAAATGGAGTGGAGTTGATGCAAAGACGTAACGAAAAGCTTGAGGCAAAGAGGTCGTGGACCCACTGCTTCATGAAAAAAATCGGATGTTAAATTGACGAAAGGAGATTCACCATGAGCATTACAACAATCGCGTCGTTGCTCGGGAAAGGCAGTGTCGAGGTTTTAAAGTACCTCGAACACGAGTACGACGCTCTGAGGGCAAAGTGTTTCAGAGCACTCTTCATAGGATTGGTGGTCGTCGCAGCAGCGTTCGTGCTCAACATCAAGTGGGGGTTACACCAATGGAATGTCATCCCCCTGATTGGTGTGTTGGTGTGGCTGTTCATGTTTGCCACCAAATACCAGTTCATACTGGGAAGCGGGGCACTGGGAGCACTTGAGGCTCACCTTGGCAACACGGACAGGACACAAGGAATATTGAGTGGACTCAAGTTCTACGCCACTGCCTACGCCGGAGTTGGCCTCTGGGTTACCCTTGTTCTAGGTACCATGACCATCATTCCGTTCGAAAAGAACCGTCATCTTGCAGTTCCGATCTTAGTGGGGCTGTTAATCCTTGCATTCTGGTCCGCATTCTTCCAGACCAAGACGAAGTTACTGGAAACGATAGTCTTCTGGTATGGCGGTGGCATACTGCTCGTCAGTGCCATTATGCTGGTTGGTGGGTACTTTGGTTTCAAAATGAGTCCTTCCGAACCTAAGTCTCGGCTCCAAAACCTGATGGTGCAGTTCAACGAAGATGCGCTTCGCAATAAAATATGGGTATTGACTGATGCAAAGTGGGAACGTCCACGAGATGAGGACGGGGCTCTACCCACTGGAGTTCGGTCTGAAGCCGTACAGCTTCCTGTTGGATGCAATATACAATTCCCAGATGGGTGGGGCCACGCATTCACTGTGTGGGCCAAAAACACCAACCCGGGGAATGGGGCTTCCATCGAAGACTGGAAGTCCTACAGCATCACAGCCGTGGACATCGTAGCAAACGAGTACGCCTTCGAGATCAAAATCCCGAACGCAGGTAGGTTCAACTACCTTATTACATGCCCGAAGGGCACGTGGGTCCCGAAGGAGAGTAGTTCTATGAAAAAAATGAACGTGCATGTCGGAGACATCCGACAAAATGCAGACTGAGATGCACTAAGGTGCATCTCAAAAAGCGCGCCCTGCGGGTCGCGCTTTTTTATTGCATTACGCATCGGAGAGCTCTACGCAACAGTAACACCAAAGGTGTTCGCTGCGATACGGAGGATGGTATACGCACAGAGCATGACTACAAAACCGATGATTCCCCACATCATGTGCGAGCGACCTTCTCCGCGTGCAGACCCATATTGATCTGATGCACCAAGTACATATTCCACAACTCCCCAGATGAAGAGAAGGAGCGCAACACCCATCATGAGTGTCATAAGCGGAAAGAGTATGGCCGACTCAAGCTTCCCAAGCATTGTTTTCGCGGCCTCTACGTGATCCTGCGCGTATGCAATCATGTGAAACCTTAGAAGGTGACTCCAACTGGAATTACGACTGTGTCGTTATTCAAACCAAAACTGTCTGCAAGGAGGTTTACGATACCCCAGAGTGAAAGCATAACCACGAAGCCAATAACCGCATAGAGCATGAGTGACTTACCCTCTTCTTGCTTTGCAGAATCACTACCACCGAGGATGAATGTAGTAAACATTCCCCAGAGGAACACGAGAAACGCAAGTGCAAAAATAAGCGGAATAAGCGTCGAGTTCATGAAAGCCGCAATGTTGCTCAAGAATGTACTGAGCTGCGTCATTTGTCCTTGCGCAAACGCAAAGAATGGAAGGAGTGAAAGTGCTGGTACAAGTCCGATAAGTTTTTTCATACGATATTTATATATTTTTATTAAAAATTTAATTAATACACTTAAGTAAATCTTATACTATTTTAATCCAATTAAGACGACTTGGGAAGCACCTCTGTGGATAATACGCAAGCACTCTAACCGAAAAATGAACTTTTTATGATTGCAACAATGCCCCAAAATCCAACAATGACCACAAAAGCAATAATACCTGCGACGAGTACATTTTTCCCACTTTCAACACCTTTTTCATCAGCCCCATGAATAACCCAACCATTAATGATGCCCCATATCACGACCACAAATAAAATAGCAAGGACAAAGCCGATAATCCCATTGATGAGGTCGAGCAAGAGTGCGACAAACCCCCTGAAATCGCTCGGAGCTTGTGCGAGGGCAACCACAGGGAGGAAGAGTGGGCCAAATGTATATGTGAGGAATCGTAACATAGTAATGTAATTAAACACGCAAATCACTAGAGCGCGTTTGCTGTACCCTGAATAACTGTAAATATCATTCGTGCTCCGAGTACGATAACACCACCGATGACCGCATAGAGGAGTGCATTGCGTGCTTCTTTGATCTGCTCCGGCTTGCCATTTGCTGTCACGAAGAGGTACCCCGCATACATAATGAAAAGCACGATAATCGGTAACGCAAAGACGAGAATGATGTCGATAATCTTGCCCAAAAACTCAGGGATATCCCTTGATTTAAGTGGATTTCTCAGTTCGTTTTGCGCGTATACAAAATGAGTCTGCATATACATGGTCCACACCAAAGTCATACTGACTATATATTTTGCCTTGTGTGTAACCGTTTGCAATACCTTATTCATACCTTATTTAAAATTTACTCATAAAGTGCTTCTATTCTTCGTACGCTATCATTAACTATTGAAGGGACTCTTGTATTGTCTGACAATGAATCTTCCACCATACTCTTGAAGACATCACTGCTTTCTGTGGGGTCGGGGTCAAGCCACCCGCGCGCAATGAGTGCCGATTGGTAGAGTATGTCGGTAAATGAGTCTCCGTAATTTCCCACAAAGAGTGCTCTTGAAGCTGGTGCGAGACTGAATGCTTCGGCGAACACCTTCGCTTGATCGGGGGACGCGAGGTATACAGCAGCATTGTATGCACCTGTTTTGTTTTTTGATGCACGCGGTATTGCAAATGCATAGATTTCTCCAAACGTACGCTTTGTGGTAACACCCTCCCCCTGCGGTACGACAGCAACGTCGTAGTTGAGATTTGCATTATCTTGTTCAATTTCATTTCGCTCACTCCCCATGCCAAAATACATACCGAGTCGTTCACTGAGGAACTCATCTCGGTCTGTTGCTTTTGAGCGGTTCCACGAGTACGCTTCTTTGTTGGGGAGCGCAAACTGCGTATAGAACGAAAGTACTGCTGGGCCAACAGGTATTCCCTGTTGTGTTGTTGGGTCATCAAAGGTTACTCTGTATTTCCCTTCTTTTTCTTCACCAATACTACTTCCCGCTTGAATCATAAGCATGGAGAGAATATTCTTCGCATATAATATATTTGTATACTCACCAAGCGCCACTGAGCTCTGTGTTAAGTTGCGCCAATCATCTTCTTTATTGAGTACGTAGACTGTTTTATTGATGAGTGTCTCCCATGTGGTTGGAGGGTTCGATATACCGCTGTTAGAAAAAATATTTCGGTTCCAGTACATAATGAGTGGATCCACAACGTATGGTATCCCGTATATACCATCGTCCATCATAAAAATCTCTGCACCATCAACATACCTATCACGGAAGGTTCTCTGATCGAGTATTCCACTCGAAACTGGGGTCAAGGGCGCTCCATAAGGAATTGGGTAGAGTTTTGTCCGATACGTTACAAGGAGTGAGTGAGGCATGAGGACGAGGTCAGGTGCACGTCCTTCGGCAATTGCATTTAAAATTTCATATTGGAAATTTCTTTTATCAATTTGTTTGTACGAAACCGCCTCGAATGCTTTCTGTTTTTTGCTGAAATCATAAAAAATTTGACGTATAACATCCTCATCGAATGTACCCCATATTTCAACTTTAGCACCATACATAAGATCTTGCTCACTTGCAGCGGGTTTGAACTTTGAGAACATCAAAAGCCCGCCAATTGCAGCAAATGCAAATATCCCGATAAGAACCATTTCGAAGGGGCGCATTTTCATACTCGTGATGTGTTAAAGAAAAACATACAATGTACTATTGACGATAGCAGAAAATACCATAGTGATGGTCGCCAGCCGGAAAGGTGTGGTCACATGAGAATCCTGTCTTTTGGAGGAGTGCACGTGCACTCACTTCACTCACCACATCTTCGGGGCGAGGTCCGAGCCCCCCAAAGGAATCTGTCCAGTCGATGACAAATAGTCGGCTTCCTTTATGCATACTGCGCGCGACTTCTCTGAGTGCACTCTCTTTGTCTTCAAACTGAAACATCACATTCGAGAGGAGTGCCGCATCGAGAATACCATCGGCAAATTTGGTACCGTGGTGGGCCTCGATATCGCACCACACGGGGCTCACGTTGCCGAGTCGCTGATCGTGAATGACGACTCCGAGACGTTCGACGAGATTTTTCTGGATTTCACAGGCATACACACGACCACTTGGACCAACCGCCTGCGAGAGAGGTTTGAGGTAGTGACCACTTCCGGAGCCAAAGTCTGCAATAACATCACCTTCACGCAAATGAAAATGGGAAGCAATAATAGATGGGTCTATAAAGCGTCCAATGGAACTCTGTATCATATGTACTCACATGATAGCATCTCGCTCTCTGTATTTACATGATGGCAAGTGGAAAATGTGCCCGAGGCGCCTTTGGCGCCTCGGGCACATTTTCTTTTCATGCATCGTACCTTTTCAGTACTGAAGCACTACCCTTAAAAATACACGGTCGACGCAATAGAATCTCCCGCGCGGAGTTTCATCACCTTTACACCTTGTGTCTGCCTTCCGAGTGAGGGTACGTCCTTGAGTGGAAGCTTGATAACCTGTCCTTTTTTACTCATCACCACCAATTCCCCCTCTTCTCGTTCTTCCGCATTCACAATCGCTGCACCGATTACATTACCAGTCTTTGCAGTGATTTTTGCAGTCTTAATGCCCGAACCGCCACGCTTCTGCACTTTATACTCTTTTGACGGTGTTGTTTTACCAAAACCATTTTCCATCACCACAAGAATTTCTGAGGTTTTGTCCCCTTTTGAGAGTATGTCGGCGGAAACAATTTCATCTCCTTTGCCAAGCTTCATAGCTGCCACACCTGCAGCAGTACGTCCCATTTCACGCACATCACTTTCCTTGAAACGAATTGATTGACCCTTTGCAGTCACGAGAGAGATTTCGTCACCCTTTCCCACAAACCGTGCCGAAATGAGTGCGTCGGTATCCTTCAGGGTAAGCGCGATGAGTCCGCTTCGGCGCACATCTTTAAATACCGATGCATCGGATTTCTTTGCGACACCGTACTTTGTGACCATTATGAGTGACCACTCCCCTTCCCACTCTTCCTTTCGTACCGCAAGCACCGAGGTGACTTTTTCTTCTGAGGTAAGCGGGAGGAAGTTCATAATTGACTTACCCTTTGTGGCACGTCGTCCTTCAGGGATATCGTACATCTTCGTTTGGTACACCTTGCCCTTATCGGTGAAGAAGAGCAAATCACTGTGTGCTGATGTGGTGAGTAGTGTGGTAACGACATCTTCTTCCTTTGTATTGAGGTCGACCACTCCCACACCACCACGCTTTTGTACGCGATATTCCGTCGGATTGGTACGCTTCACGTATCCACCCTGCGTGAGTACGAGCACACTCTCTTCGTCGGCAATGAGGTCTTCCTGAGAAAGCATTTTTACTCCGCCTTTCACTATTTTCGTGCGCCTATCATCACCAAACTTCTCTGCCACCTCAGTGAGCTCGCTCTTAATGATACTGAGCATTTTCTTTTTACTTCCGAGAATTGCTTTGAGTTCTGCAATGAGCTTCTGTACCTCTTTGAGTTCATCCTCAATCTTCTTCCGCTCAAGCCCTGCAAGTTTTTGGAGTCGCATGTCAAGAATTGCCTGTGCCTGAATAGGAGAAAACTTAAACTCCTTCATAAGTCCCGCATGTGCAGTCGGCACATCCTTGGAAGCACGAATGAGCTTGATGATGGCATCGATGTGGTCGAGTGCTTTCTTAAGACCAAGGAGAATGTGCTCACGCTCCTCTGCCTTCGTGAGATCAAACTGTGTGCGACGACGGACCACTTCTTCTCGGTGCTTGATATATTCTTCAAGAATTACCTTTAGGGAGAGCGTCTGCGGAACACCACGGACGAGCGCCACCATGTTGTAGTGGAAGGTGTCTTCAAGTTGAGTATGCTTATAGAGCTTGTTGAGCACCGTCTGTGGTTGTGCACCGCTCTTGAGCTCCACGACGACCCTAATATCACGTGTCGATTCATCGCGGAGGTCGCGAATACCCTCTATCTTTTTATCACGCACGAGGTCTGCAATCTTTACGAGCATGTCTGCTTTGTTGACGCGATACGGAATGGAGGTGATGACAATTGAAAAATTCCCCTTCTTGTCCTCCACAATCTCTGTTTCGCCACGTACGGTGACGCCACCGCGGCCGTTCGCGTACGCATGGGCAATGTCTTTTTGGTTGAACGCAATGCCTCCGAGTGGAAAATCAGGACCCTTCACAAACTGGAGAAGGTCGTTCGTCGATGCTTCGGGATTATCGATGAGGTGCGCGACCGCATTTGCAACCTCACGGAGATTGTGGGGAGGGATATTTGTCGCCATACCCACGGCAATACCGAGTGTTCCTGCAAGAAGTAAGTTGGGTACGCCCGCAGGCAATACTTCGGGCTCCTTCTTGGTACCATCAAAGTTTGGACGCCAATTCACAGTCTCCTTTTCGAGGTCACGGAGAAGCTCTTCAGCTATCTTGGACATCTTTGCTTCGGTGTAACGATATGCAGCAGCACTGTCGCCATCGATCGAGCCGAAGTTACCCTGCCCCAAGACGAGCGGATAACGTGTCGTGAAGTCTTGTGCGAGCTTGACCATCGCATCGTACACCGCGGCGTCACCGTGCGGGTGAAAACTACCGAGCACATCTCCCACCACTGTTGCAGATTTTTTAAATTTTGCACTTGAGGTAAGGCCGTTGAGGCGCATTGAGTACAAAATACGGCGGTGTACGGGCTTGAGACCGTCACGCACATCAGGCAAGGCACGTGAGGTAATAACCGACATCGCATAATCAAGATACGACGAGCGCATCTCTTCGGTAATGTTTTGCACAACAACCCCCATTTTTGATTCTGGGACTATACTCTGTGCATCAGTACTTTTTTCCTTTTTTTCGTTCTTTTTCATGACGTATTCAAAATACTATTCAAATGACGGGAGCCAGTATACCAGATTATGGCGATTTTTGTGTGGTTGTAGTGCCAATAAGGATAACGCGCGGCGTAGGCGTGGTACTCGCATTTGAAATCGCTGTGTTTGTTTCTGGTGAAATTTCCGTACGTGGCACCGGTGCTGTTGAACCCTCCGCATTCACTGGCGTATCTGAAGCGGTGTTTAGATTCATTGCACCAAGTGCACTCTCTCCAAAGGTTTCTGTAGATACAGGATCTTCATTTGTATTGCTTTCACTCACACCATCTGTCTGTGCAGGTACTCCCTCATCCTCTTTTTTTATATCTTTCCAAGAGGCTATATTTCCAAGTTGTGTTTTTACATCACTAAATGCAGATTTGACATCTTTCATATCATCTTTTTCAGATTGTGAACTTGCTTCTTGGGAAAGCTTTGTGCGTTCTGCTATTCGTGCGGGGAGCGCAGAAATCCATATGAGCGCAATAATTCCTGTCACTACTCCCGCAGTTGCAAAAGAAATGCGTGCTTTTGTTGCACTATCTTTTGTATGGATTTGTCTGAGGAGGCGCATGACGAATTTTCTATGGAGTGAGGACAATAATTTCTCCTTCCATTTCTGCAAGGTCTCTTTTCTTTACGGTGAGTTTTTCAACCGACTTCACCGGGTCGACACCCTCTTCCTTGAAAAATGCCTTGAGCGCGGTATCGGTGTAATGCATCGGAATGATGCAATGCGCTTCGAGCTTGGTGGCAAGTTTTGATGCTTCAGGCACATCGAGCACATCACCACCACCAATCGGCACAAAGAGAATATCTATATCGTCGAGTTCTCCCAAAATCTGTGGGTCAATGGTGCTACTGCCGAGTGCACCGAGAAAAACCATATTGATACCCTCGAGAGTCACCTGATAGATGGTATTGAATCGTTGTACACCCTCATACACACCTTCAACACCATACCCACGCGCAGTCACATCACCTATTTCGTACTCACCGGGACCATCAATGACGAATGGTGTCTTTGAGCCATACGCAAGTTCCTCGATACCATTCATATCTGGGTGCCACAGGGAGACGAATGCAACATTGGCACCGAAACGCACTGGGCTTAGTTTTTTTGACTTCTTTGAAATTGGGTCGAATACAAGTGTCGTATCGCCAAACGACACCTTAAAACACTGACCGCCATGGTGTGTGATAATCATACCGCTCTATGATACAGGTGCTTTATGGTTTGCGCAAAGGATGAGATTGTGCGGGTGCAACCATATTTTTACAAAGGTGCCTAATAAATAAATTGTTTCAATAACTTACTCTAAAAATGAAAATATACACGTATATTACTGTAGACTTTCTATCATATTTATAGTATACTCCCCGCACTTCGAAAGAAGATTATTAGTTCTCACGGCATGAGGGTAATCCCGTCTCCACGCATACGGCTACGAGACACGGTTTAGACGGACACCCATCGCCGATAATTGCATAGTAGGATATCCCTTTCTTAATACATATAGAATGGGAATTCTCAAAAAATACAATGGCAGAAGAAAAAACATCGGTCATAAGCCGAATCACCTCTGCAGTGCGCGACGTTGTCGCCCCTGTAGTTGATGATGAACAAGACGAAAAAGCTGTTGCAGCTGCGGAAGCACGCTCAAACAGTCCTATGAATAAGCTCGTCGAGGGTAGCCCCGTTCCACCAAAGGAGGGCGACCTTGTAGAGGGTAAAGTATCAGCAGTTGGACGTGCACGCGTATTTGTTGAACTCGTACCTTTTGGTGCAGGTATCATCTACGGAAGAGAGTACATGAACGCGCGCGATATCCTTCGCAAAGTCTCAGTTGGGGACACTATTGCCGCAAAGGTAGTAGATGCGGGAAACGAAGATGGCTATATCGAACTTTCACTCAAGGAAGCTCGTCAAGCACTCATCTGGAGTGATGCTGAAGATGCGGTTAAGAAGCAAGTTATCATGTCACTTCCTGTGCGTGAGGCAAACAAGGGTGGACTCATCATCGAGTGGCAAGGTATTCAGGGCTTCCTTCCAGCGTCACAGCTCGCTGCAGACCACTACCCACGTGTTGAAGATGGCGATAAAGATAAAATCCTTTCCGCACTCAACGATCTCGTCGGTAAATCGCTCTCTGTTGTAATGATTACTGCCGACCAGAAGGAAGGTAAGCTCATATTCTCAGAAAAGGGACCCCAAGAAAAGGGTGAAAAGGAGCAGAAAGTGAGCCGATACAACGTCGGTGATGTTCTCGGAGGTACCATTACTGGTGCAGTTGACTTCGGCGTCTTTGTAAAGCTTGAGGAGGGACTTGAAGGACTTGTTCATATCTCTGAACTTGATTGGGGTCTTGTGGAAGACACACGTTCTCTTTACAAAATTGGAGAACAGGTGAAGGTCAAGGTTATCGAAGTCAAGGATGACAAAATCTCACTCTCGATCAAACAACTCAAAGAGAATCCTTGGGTCAGTGCTGCAAAGAAATATCATAAGGATCAAGTTGTACAAGGTGTCATCATCAAGTACAACAAGCACGGCGCACTTGCTTCAATTGAGGAAGGTGTCGCGGGTCTTGTGCACATTTCTGAGTTTGCAACTGAAGCAGAGCTCAGGAATGCACTCTCTCTCGGTTCATCATACGAGTTCACTATCACACTCTTTGAACCAAAAGAGCAACGCATGACACTCGCGTTCAAGAAGAAGGAGGCAAAATAGTGCATAGAGGATAGAAAATATTGACTATTTCACGAAAAAATCGCCACAAAGTGGCGATTTTTTGTTTAAGTGTCATATATTGACAAAGTGTTGAATAGTAGTATAATATTTGCATCACTCACCGTTCTTGTCTTGGAGACGAAAATGCCTAGTTTTCGATTTTTCATCATTGGAGTACTTCCCACTTCTTTGTTTGCAATGATATCTTTTCTTTCATTGATTTATAAGGATCTGTTCTTCACTTTTGATCTTTTTCGAACGATTGTGGTGGGATCATCATTCCTTGGAATTACTTTCTTTTTGCTGGCAATCTATATTGCCATGGATGAGATCGCAAAAAAATATCTCACCAAAGAATAATCACGCACCCAGCGCCGACCTCCCAAGGTCGGCGTTTTTCTTTTCTATTATCTATCATCTATTCTCTATTTTATATCCTCTATTCTCTATTTTCTATCCTCTATTCCCTATTCTCTATTTTATATTTTATATCCTCTATTCTCTTTTATTCATCTCCTGCATCGCGTGCTCGACTCCTTTCTTGATAATATGTGTGAGTGCCTCATCCACCTTCTTGTTAACCTCGGTGAGTTGCTCCCGCTCGCGCTTGGTGAATTTTCCGAGGACGAATGTTGAGAGCACTTCTCCACGCGGGCGCTCAAGCACCCCAAAGAAATTTTTGCGTGCTATTCCTATACGCACTCGTATGAAACGCTTCGTTGTCATTGTGTTGATGATAGACTGAATCCCATTGTGCCCCCCTGCACCTCTGTCGTATGAGACACGAACAGTACCGAGTGGTAGATCGATGTCATCGTGCACCACAATAAGTTTGTCTGCGTGCTTTCTATCATAATCTTTGAAATACCGCGCAAGTGATTGCCCCGAGTTATTCATAAACGTAGTCGGAAGCAGTATCTTTAAGTCCTCCTCTTCATAAATACCTTCCGACAAAAGACATGCATATCGTGATGAACGTTCAAATATAGGAAGTGCATGCGTTTCAACAAATGCACTGAGTACAGCCCATCCCACATTATGACGAGTATCCACATATTCATCTCCCGGATTTCCGAGTCCCACAATCGTATACATACATACATTGTACCTTATTCAGGTACCGTTTGTCCGTGTATTCTCTGTGTATGAATACTTTTTATTTTAATTTATTCTCAAAAACTTGTGTTCGTAAGACTACACCGTTATAATAGCGTGCAAATATAGTTTATGGAGCAACTTCACGACACACAACAGTCATCCTCATCAAGTGAATCTATTTTATCGAGTACACCACACACTCCAGAACACAAGAAAGAAGGGATGGTGAGTGAGATTATCCGTTTCTCTCTCGTTGCACTCCTCATTGTACTCCCGATTCGTCTCTTTATCGCACAGCCATTTATTGTGTCCGGTGCTTCAATGGAAAACACATTCTCAACAGGTCAGTATCTTATTGTCGATCAGCTCACGTACCACTTCGAAGAACCAAAACGCGGAGATGTGATCGTGTTTCGGTACCCAAAAGATCCCTCAAAATTCTTTATCAAACGAATTATTGGCATCCCCGGTGACACCATCAGTATTTCTGGAAGTGATGTGACACTCATAAATACAGAACATCCTGACGGGGTTCTCCTTAAAGAGACGTACATTCACAGCATGAAACCAACCACGACACTCACAGAAGTGCTCGATACGGGAGAGTATTTTGTTATGGGTGACAACCGTGACGCGAGCTCCGACTCACGTGTGTGGGGTGTTCTTCAACGTGACAAAATCGTTGGTCGCGCATTTCTTCGTCTTTTCCCAATTTCAAACACGAGCATCTTCCCTGGTGCCTATGATATTGAAAAAAATATGTCGTTATAGGTCTAGTTCATTTTGCTATGTCACACAACGTTTCAGTTCAAGACTTCATTCGTTCATCATCACACACAGCAAGCCATTTTGGGTTTACTTCGCTTGAAAAGCTCAAAATGTCTCCGGAATGCAAAAGTTGTACCGAAAAGATTCAACACAAAGCAACATCGCAAGACCGCAGAAATGATGCACTCTCGGGTATGCTCACGGGAGGTATGTGCTCATATTTTGACAACAAGCTCAACGCACTCGGTGGACACTCTCTTTTCTATTCTACAGAGCAAGTCCCTCGCACCGGCGACATTGCTGTCTCGTTCCATGTGATGAATGTCAAGAAGAGTATTGCTGAGGCACTCCTTATTCAAACAATACGATCCCTCCTGACCGATCTTGGCTTCCAAAACAGCGTTGTCCGTATCAATTCCCTTGGTGACCAAGACTCTGTCACGCGCTATGTCCGTGACCTTGGCAATTTCCTCAAAAAACGTCTCGAGGATATGCCACCACAGGCACGCGAGCTCATGAAAGAACATCCGCTCAACGCACTCATGTACCTTATAGAAAAAAATCACGAACTCTCCTTTAAATCTCCCAACCCCCTTGAATACCTCACCGACACGAGTCGCAAGCATTTTCGTGAAATTGTCGAGTATCTCGATATGAGTGGGACACCATTTGAAATCGACCCAAAGCTCGTCGGTCATCATGAATGTTATTCCGACGCACTCTTTGCCTTTGATCTTTTGAATGACGATTTTGAAAAGACAGAAAACAGTCCCCTCTACATTCGTGGCGGACGATACAGTACGTTCGTCAACCGCATGTCGAAGACAAAAACGCCTGCGGTCGGCGCTGTGGTCATTCTGAAAGACAAGAAGGCACCCGAGCATATTCCCACACCTCGTTCCAAACATATGCCTACTACGTATTTAGTCCAACTTGGTTTTGGTCCAAAAGTGCGCAGTCTACAACTCATTGAAGAGCTCAAACGCGCTGGTATTCCTGTACATCAAAATATCACCAGTGATTCTCTCTCTGAACAACTCCGTGATGCTGAGGTGCGCAATGCGCGCTACGCAATCATTTTGGGACACAAAGAGTTCATCGACGGCAACGTCATCCTCCGTGATCTCAAATTGCAAAACCAACAAAACATCCCCGTATCAAACATTGCATCACAC
>CAYRMF010000004.1:14720-26808 GCA_964425475.1 uncultured Candidatus Saccharibacteria bacterium
TGATCTCAAATTGCAAAACCAACAAAACATCCCCGTATCAAACATTGCATCACACCTGCATATGCTTACGAGTGTGTAGCTTGCAGTATATACCTGCATATGGTATTCTCATGCCCACATATGGCAACAAACGTACAAGTAAAGAAGAATAACCAAGAGAGCACTGCAAATCTCATTCGTCGCTTCACCAAGCGCGTACAAGGTTCGGGTATCCTTAATCGCCTCCGTAAAGAACGCTATTTTTCGAGAGAAAAATCAGAACTCGTCATACGCGCAGGCAAGCTGAAGAGTATCGCAAAAAAGAAAGTGTACGAAAAAATGTTTCGACTTGGAAAGATTCAGGAACAAACACGAGGACGAAAATAGAAAATTCCCCACGATGTGGGGAATTTTTTATATTGTCCACCCTCAGTGTGGTAGACTCATGTATATGCTCCACGTATCCAATAGCGCGCGCACTTTCCCTGCACTTCCCTATGAAGCGATGAAAAATGACATTCTGGGAACACGCTATGAGCTCTCACTCACTTTCATTGGAAAGGTACGTGCACAACACCTCAACAAAACACATCGTAACGCAACGTACGTACCGAACGTCCTCTCATTTCCTCTTTCAGACACGGTGGGTGAAATATACATCACCCCAACAGTTGCAGAGCGAGAGGCACCAAAATTCAACCTTTCTCCCCAAGGATACATCGGATTTCTATTTATCCACGGGTTACTCCATTTGAAAGGGTACCCTCATGGGGATACAATGGAGAAGGCAGAAAAAAAATACATCGCTCGCTACGCTTTGACGTGACGTCTTTTCGTACACCGTTCTCGCCCATGCACGCTTTTTTAATATGGCTATACAATATGTAACAGGAATAGATGTCGGTACCTACCATGTAAAGGTGGTTATTGCGAGTGCTGCACATGATGGTAAAAACATGCCCCAAATCATCGGTACGGGATATGCGGAGAGTCGTGGCTTGCGTAATGGCTACATTATCAACGAAAATGATGTTGTACGGAGCGTACGTAATGCAGTGGCACAGGCAGAAAAAGCGAGTGGTGTCCGTGTGAAGCGCGCATACATCTCCATGGGGGGTATTGGCCTCGATGAGATACACGCGCACGGAGAAGCGATTACTTCACGTGCAGATTCAGTCATTACTCAGACGGATGTTGAAAAGGTTATTGAAACATGCACAGAACACATACGCGACCGTATTCCAAATCGTAAGATTATTCATGAAATCCCTCTCCAGTTCCACGTAGACAATGAGAAGGTACACGGAAGACCACATGAGCTCAAAGGCACAAAACTTGAGGCAGATGTCCTCTTTATTACTGCATTTGAACAACACCTGAACGACCTCGTCTCAGCAATTGAGTCCATCGGTATCAAGGTTGACGATGTAATGGCTTCACCACTCGCAGGAAGTCTTGTGATGCTCACCAAGGCACAGAAACGTGCTGGGTGCGTACTTGCCAATATTGGTGCTGAGACCGTCTCTATCGTTGTTTTTGAAAACAATACACCTACTTCGCTCAAGGTATTCCCCATCGGCTCAAATGACATCACAAACGATATTGCGCTCGGTCTCAAAGTGCCCCTTGATGAGGCAGAAAAAATAAAACGAGGTGGAATGACCGCAACACCGTATTCAAAAAAGAAGCTCGACGAGATAATTTCTGCTCGCCTCAGCGACATCTTTGATCTCATAGATGCGCACTTAAAGAAAATGAAGCGTGATGGCCTCTTACCTGCAGGCGTTATTCTGACCGGCGGTGGGTCTGGAATTGCTACGGTACAGGATCTTGCCCGTGCTTCCCTTCGTCTACCCTCCAAGATAGCAACACTTGACCCCGGACAAAATGGCAAGGTGAAAGATGCTTCATGGGCTGTCTCCTATGGACTCTGTATATGGGGAATGACGGGCGTTGAAGAAGAAAGTGGTATGCATGTTGCGAGTCGTGGAGGAAATACCATTCTCAATTGGTTTAAACAGTTTCTCCCATAACTATATTTCAGGCCACGATTACACCACATACACGCTACCTGTGAATCACACAGAAGGTGCTTTTGTCAATATAGTGACAGATAAAATTATGCACTGTATGATAGTCCTACATTATTAAAGGAGGGAGTTTGGTGCGTAAGAAATTATATGGAACAAATTAAAACAGACGTTGAGTCATTTGCTCGGATACGAGTCGTTGGTGTGGGTGGTTCGGGTAACAACGCCGTGAATTACATGATTGGAGCAAAGGTGAAGGGAGTTGAGTTCATCGCAATCAACAGTGATGCACAGGACTTGCATCACTCCCTCGCAAAGAAAAAAATCAACATTGGGAAGAACCTCACTCGAGGTCTTGGTGCAGGAGGCAACCCCGACATGGGTCGCAGAGCCGCAGAAGAGACTCGCGAAGAAATTGCAAATGCAATCAAGGGTTCTGACATGATTTTTATCACCGGTGGTATGGGTGGTGGTACGGGTACCGGCTCCGCCCCCGTCGTTGCAAAGATAGCAAGAGAAACAGGTGCGCTCACTGTCGGTGTCGTCACAAAACCATTCCTCTTTGAGGGTCAAGAGCGTATGCGCCTTGCACTCCAGGGTATCGAGGAACTCAAGAAAGAAGTGGACGCACTCATCACCATTCCAAACGATCGACTCCTCGCCATTGTTGACCGCGAGACAAGTGTGAAAGCTGCATTCGAACTTTGTGATGATGTTTTGAAACAGGCAGTTGAAGGTATCTCTGACCTCATCACAATGCCTGGTATCATCAACGTCGACTTTGCTGATATCCGTTCTGTTATGGAAAACGCAGGTTCTGCACTCATGGGCGTTGGTCTCTCCACAGGTGAGAAGCGTGCAGAGGAAGCGGCACGTGCAGCCATCAATTCCCCACTCCTCGAAGTATCCATTACGGGAGCAAAGGGTGTGCTCTTTGCAATCGCAGGTGGTGATGACCTCGGCATGCTCGAAATTCAAGACGCAGCGCGTATTATCACAGAATCTATCGACCCACACGCAAAGGTTATCTTTGGTGCTATCAGGGATGAGAAACTCAAGAAAAATGAAGTCCGTGTGACGGTCATTGCAACTGGTTTCCCTGAGGCTGATGGTGGCCATCATGGGACACCTTTTGTACGCACGATAGAGCGAAAGGCTCCAGAACCTATTCAAGAAGAAAAACAGGAGACTCGTGGGCGTATCTTCAATTCAATGAGCACACCGCGACAAACGGAGCCAGTACCTATGACTGAATCACCGACTGCGCGTGAAGACTCTCGCCCTCAAGCACAGCCAATGACACCACCAGTGCAACAAAAGGAACCAAAACCCATCGACGCCATCGACGAAGAAAATGACGACGACTGGGGCGCCGTACCCGCCTTTCTGAGGAGGTCAAAACTCAAGTAATTGAGTTTTGACAGACGAAGTGCGGGCACCGCGAGCCGGAATGAAGTCTTGTCTATCCATAATGACAAGACGAATGAGGCGGGGTCGCGAGTGCTTATGAGCAAAGCGAATTAGCAACTTGTGACCCGTGCCTGCGTTCCCTCACCATCCTAAACTCAAATTTAACAAAGTCCCGCGCCGAAGGCGCGGGACTTTGTCGATTATATGTCAAACCCTATTCCACAGAGCAAACATTCCCCGGACATGCAGGCTTGTGCTCTGGCATTTTCATAATGCCCTGTGCAAGTAAGAAGTTGTATATCTTGCATCCGACACAAATACCGAAACTAGTTTCAAGGAACATGAAAGTCAGACAGACGGAGCAGATACTTAGGTTTATGGGGCCGGTGACTCCAAGTATCCATACGAGAAGTACCATTGTGCCTGAGAGTACAAGACCAATGCTCCACGCAAATCGTTTCTGAATCGCACCAACATACTCGGGATTTTGATTACGCACAATCCAGTTGGCGGTGATGCTGACGGGTGAAAAACGTGTTCCTATCACAACCTTCATGAGAAAATCAATAAAAAAGAACAGCACAATAAACTTGAGATATACAAACTCTCTCAAATAAAATGCCTGCATGAATGAAAAAAATCCAAGTACAAACATAATGCCCGCACCTGCGCGTATTGCACGATCATTGAGTACGGGATACGGCGCCGGCTTACCGTATATGGTGAGCCCTGGGATTACTTTGCCGTAGGTAAAAAAACCATACGTCTGTAACTTTTGGATGAGTGTTTTCATGTCTTTGAAATAAGTAATTTAATAAGGTGTTGCATAGAGTTGGTATCTTTATCTTTCATACATCCATTCAGAGATGTCTCAAGATAGATACGCACGAGTGCATCAACAGAACCTTTGACTGCTAATAATTGAGGAATGACATCCTCACAGGTAGTACCCGACATAATAGACGTCTCAAGACTTGCCATCTGTCCACGGACACGTCGCATACGATTTTGTATTGCTTTCATACGCAACCAGTATACCCCCTAGGGGTATACATGTCTACCCTCCCATGGTATGCTATCCCCATACAATAATTTGAATTTTTTATTTTTATGTACGACCTTATCATCATCGGTGGTGGTCCAGCAGGAATTTCTGCTGGCGTCTACGCATCACGCAAACAGCTCAAGACCCTTTTCATCACAAAGGAGTGGGGCGGACAGAGTATCGTCTCACCAGAAATTCACAACTGGATAGGTACAGTGGCTATCTCTGGAGCCGACCTTGCAAAGAGTCTTGAAAACCACCTGAAGGCCTACGCGGAGGAGTGCGTCACCATCATGCCGGGAGTTACTGCTTCCACTATCACAAAAATTGAAAATGGTTTTCGTGTAGCGGTGAGCGATGGCTCTGTGCACGAGGGTACCACGGTGCTCATTGCGACTGGCTCTTCACGCAGAAAGCTCACGGTTCCCGGCGCGGATGTATATGACCAAAAAGGTCTCACCTACTGCGCTACCTGTGATGGCCCAATGTTTAGCGGTATGGACGTAGCGGTCATAGGTGGTGGCAACGCCGGCTTCGAGACCGCTGCGCAACTTCTCGCATACACGAAGAGCGTCACGTTGCTGAACAGTATGGATAGCTACAAGGCGGACCCCATTACCGTAGAAAAAGTACTCGCGCATCCCAACATGACTGGTATCTTGAATGCCGAGACTACCGAAATACGTGGCGACGGATTTGTAAACGGACTCACGTATAAGGATGCAAGTGGCGAATCTCACACACTCGCTGTAGGAGGTATCTTTGTGGAAATTGGTATGCTTCCCAACACAAACTTTGCAAAAGATATCGTTGCACTCGACGAATACAATCGCGTCACCATAGACCCATGGACACAGCGCACGAGCGCCCTAGGTATCTGGGCTGCAGGCGACTGCACCAACGTCCGCTACCACCAAAACAACATCTCCGCAGGTGATGCCGTGAAGGCACTCGAGGACATCTACGTCTATGTGAAGACACGATAGTTTTTAGCAACACCGACACACATAGAAAAACCGCAGAACGGCTTCTGCGGTTTTTCTTATAATACAACGTAGAGCATTTCCTCTCGGACCTCGCATGCTATTCTCATGCGTTTTAGTATGTGAAGAAAATCACCACATCCGAAAGGATACTAGTAGTTTTCCATCTCTTGCCATGGTCGTCAATACGGACGAGAAATTGTTGAAAAATGGCTCTACTCCGCAATTCTGTGTATAACACCGTGGAAAACTTATGTATAAACTGTATATAACGCTGTGCAAACACACTGCGTAACAGTGTGTATTATATTGTGAACAACGTTCCCACAAAAAATGCAACCGACGCCGCCACACCTCCCACAACCACGATTTCAAAAATAGAGCGTACCGGATGAGTACCCACAATCCTCCACTTGAGAATACCGAGGAGTACGAGTGCAACAAATGCTCCTGTCGCTGAGAGCTGAAATACGGTGGCAGGATTCACGGAATGCATAACAATGAATGGCGCGAGCGGAATAAGACCAAAAGCAATGAAGGCAACAAAAGTGGCGGCTCCAGTGTATACAGCGCTCTCCCCCATCGGGTTTGCGACCTTTAACTCATTGTTGACTAGAAATTCTATCCAGAAAGATTCATTCTTTCTGTATATGTCGGTAAGTGTTTTTGCCTCAGTATCAGAAAAACCACGTGCGAGTAGTATCCGCATTGTTTCAGAAACTTCCGCTTCTTCATTCCGTATCGAAGATTTTTGTTCCTTCTTCCAAAAGTTACGGTACAGACCCTGTTCGGAACGCACCGCGAGAAAGTTTCCTAGACCCATGGACACACCATCACCCACGAGGTTTGCAAGTCCGAAAAGTAACACGAACACGAATGAGAGCTGGGTCGTGCTGTCTTGCGAGAGCGCTGCCCCCGAAAAGCCGGCAACAACGGCGAACGTGGTAATAATGCCGTCGATTGCACCATATATAACTTCCTTGAGATACGACACGAATGGAGAATGTGTACGACCTTTTTTAACTCGTGCCACCACCTTCTCCACTTTCTTTAAACGTTTACTTCTGAGCATATACCCTATTGTACCATATCGAACACGCTGTCACTCAACACAATATGAAAAACAAAGCCCGATCGATTAGTTCGATGGGCTTTGACACATCAGTCGGTCTCATCATAGAGCTTCCGCACAGTGGGATTCTCTGCAAGGTACTCTTCTTGCTCATCGAGAGAGAGGAGCCCAAAGACGACGAGTGGCAAGGGGAGCATCACACCATCATCAGAGCGGTAGCGCCCATTTCCAAGATGCCTGTAGAGCTTACCCTTGATGGACAGACGATCACGTAACGCGTTCTTTGAAATGTGAGCGTACTCACGCATCTGTTCGTCATTTGCAAAGACACACTGCAGGTGGGTGACCTCGTAGTCATGAAGCGGACCATAGCGTGTTCCGTACCCTTCGAAGTTCACCGTGGCGACTGGCTTCTTTGCGTACTGAATTTCTTCAGATCTGTTCCAGGCGATGCGGAGTGTCACCAGCGTTGCAGGAACAGTGCTCTCCGGATGTCCGCCAAATTGAACTTTCCACGCAAGCGGAGAGGTGTCGGAATCGAGCACCAGACGAATAATTCCGCAGGTATGTTCGAAGCCCCTCTGCGCAGAATCTTCGTCACCGCACTCTGTGGTCATCGGAAGTCCATCAGCGAAAACGACGCGATCCACTCTGATTCTCCAAAATGGTGGGCCGAAAAAAATGAAGAGTGGGAAGACCTTAACGTCGGGTTCAGTATGGGATGAGAGCATCTCAACTGAAGTCTGCTTTGCTCGGTTGTCTCCCCAACGACTATCTACTACACGGACTGAATCCATGATTTTCTCCTCTGGTGGTTATGTGATATGAATGGAACTGCACTTCTGTATGTGATAATGCCATATGCATATGGGGTAGTCAATGTGTCGTCTTAAAAGCAATATTTTTACGCGCGGGGGGGATTTGGTCACAAGTTACTAAGCTTTTTATTTCGCTTCGCTCATAAAAATCTAAGTACTTTCGACCCCGCCTCGGCAACACCTCGCAGACTCGGTGGCTTCGCGCCTGCGGCTTTCAAATTCCCCCTCTTCTCGCAACATGCAACAAACCCAATGCATCCGCATTGGGTTTGGCAGTTGCGGAAGAGGGGGGATTTGGCGTCCAACTCTAGTTCGCTGACGCTCTCAAGAGTTACCTGCCCGATGCAAAGTATTTTCTGCATTTTGAAAGCAGAAAATATACTTTGCATTTTCGAATCCCCACACAAAGCACGCAGGTGCTTTGTTCCTCTTCCGCTCAAGAAAATAACCGCCATGACGGCGGTATTTTCTACGAGCGGAAGAGGGGGGATTTGAACCCCCGATGGGGTTTCCCCCATGCTAGTTTTCGAGACTAGTACCTTCAACCAACTCAGTCACTCTTCCCTAGTGAACATAAAACTAGCATTTTTTTCATTTTTTCGGTAGTATAGCGGAATTCGAATTGTGCACGAGGTCCTTTTTTGGGACAGTACACCTTGTCGATATTTTCGTCCGGCCCCATCGTCTAACGGTTAGGACGCCAGGTTTTCATCCTGGAAATCGGAGTTCGATTCTCCGTGGGGTCACAGTTGACAAAACAAAAGAGCCGTTGTCTTTCTACAAGACAACGGCTCTTTTGTTTTAGTACACAACCTGCGTTGTGTACGGGTCAACTGTGAGGCCGGAAGCATGTTTTAATTCCCTTTCTAGGAATTAAAACAGCTGAGGCGAGGTCGAGAAGTGCTTAGTATGAATTTGTACGAAGTGCAAGTTCTACTTAGCAACTTGTGACCATACATTGTGAGTGCCTGCACCTGTTTCTGTGCATAAAACTCAGAAATTGATACAATATGCGCATGACAAGACTCAAAGATACCCCAAAATACGACAGGCCACGCGAGAAATTTCTCGAAAAAGGCAGTGACGCTCTCACAGACAGCGAACTACTCGCTATTTTGCTTGGAAGTGGTATTAAAGGCACAAACGTTAAGTCACTTGCTCAAAAAATATCTAGAAAGTTTGGTAACAAGTTGATGGATGCAACTGTGGAGGAATTGAAACAAATTTCTGGCATCGGTGACGCCAAAGCCCTGCAAATCGCTTCCATGTTTGCTCTAGCACGACGCATGTATGACAAACACAACGACGAAGAGGAACATAAGCTGTTGTCCGCAATTGATGCTGCGATGCTGGTTCCTGAACTCAAAACAGCAAAAAAAGAACACTTGGTTTGCCTTTACCTCAATGCTCGAAGTGTTTTAGTACATAAAGAAATTGTATCGATTGGCACCTTAGACAAAAGTATTATTCATCCTAGAGAAGTGTTTGCCCCAGGACTTGAAAAACACGCCGCGAGTGTCATCGTTATTCATAATCACCCTTCTGGCGATCCTACTCCGAGCGATGAAGACAAACAGGTTGCTGCTAGAATTGTTGAAGCGGGTAAGATTGTTGGTATAAACGTCATTGATTTTCTTATTATCGCTGAACGAGGCGTGCATAGTATTCTTGCAGAATTACAGAAAGTGGAACCAAAAGCGACTGATTATGTTGCTGAATGTAACCAAGGAACGCTTTTTGACCTACTCGTCGACTCACGTCATATGTATTTTCTAGGAGTCAACGATAAAGCACCAGAACCACCGACGAAAGCAAAGCATAAATTCATCGACCTTTTTGCAGGTATCGGTGGTTTCCATGTCGCCTTTCATAATGCGGGAGCTGAATGTGTCTTTGTATCTGAATGGGATGAACAAGCGCGAAATACATACAGGCACAATTTTTACAAAGTTTCTCCTGATGTATTCAGAAGTGGTAATTTTGTCGGAGACATAACTAAAGTCAATGAAAAAGAAATGCCTGATTTTGACATAATTACAGGCGGATTCCCTTGTCAACCATTCTCACAAGCAGGCTTCAAAAAGGGTTTTAACGAAACGCGAGGCACGCTATTTTTTGATGTGGTTCGCCTTATGAAAGAAAAGCAGCCAAAAGCATTTTTCCTTGAAAACGTCCGCGGCCTCTATGCACATGATGGAGGCAAAACATTTGAGACGATCAAGCGCATCATTGTAGAAGATCTCGGATATTCATTCCATGCAAAAATCGTTAAAGCATCGGATTTTGGTATGCCACAACACCGTCCTCGTTTGTTTATGGTTGGTTTCAAAGATGGACACGATTTTGAGTGGCCAGAACCAGTAATGGAGTTGAAATATACCATGTCCGATATTTTTGGTGGAAAGTGTAATAAAGATGTCGGCTTTACTCTTCGCGTGGGTGGTCGTGGCAGTAGCATCAATGACCGCAGAAACTGGGATTCCTATCGTGTGAATGGCAAAGTTGTTCAACTTGGACCAAAAGAGGGTTTGAAGATGCAAGGCTTCCCTGAATGGTTTGAGTTCCCAGATGAAGTATCAAGTGTGCAATCAATGAAACAACTGGGCAACTCTGTTGCTGTCCCCGCTATTCAAGCTGTTGCGGAAAGAATAATTGAGACATTGGAAAAATATGACAAATAAAACCAAAGCAACTCTCACAGGCAACAAGGGCGAATGGTCTGAGTTTTATGCCTTTATTAAAATCCTGACTGACGGAAAGGTTTTTACGGCTGACAAAAATCTTAAAATCCTTGAAGATCATTTCCATATTGTCTTGAAAATCATTCGCCAAGAAGCGATTGGAAAAAAAGAATATGACATTTCAAAAAATAATGGGCAAGTGATTGTTTCTGATGAACATGCAAAGATAGCAATAGTTGATTTGGAGACAATCAAAGGGAGTGTCGCCAAGGTTTTTGATCAAATTAAAAATTCCAAAGGTACGACATTTGAAGTCACGAGTGCAGCAAGTCCAATGCACAATCTTCACTGTTCTCAAATGCGCGCTTCGAGCGGTAAAAAGGCTGACCTAACGATTGTATTGTATGATAAAAAATCTCCCGAATTCCCAGAACTCGGTTTCAGTATAAAATCAATGCTCGGTTCCCCAGCAACCCTCCTGAATGCTTCCAGTGCTACAAATTTTCTATTTCGCATTGCAACAGAAAACAATAGTTCCGTACAGGGTAGTGACAATATGTCGGTGCGAGACGCTACAAAGTTGACATATGGGGCAGGTGCACACCTTGAATTTATTGGAATGGATAGTGATGTTTTCCGTCGCAACCTGCGAAAAATTGATTCCATATTTCCCGAGATAGTCGCTCAAATGTTGAGACATTACTACATGGGAGAAGCGACTACAATCAAAGATCTCGCTGATAAAATCTCAGATGACCCTGTCTTTATGGGGCGAATTGATTTCACTAAGGAAATGTTGGTGATGAATATAAAGCGTTTTCTTTCGAGTGTCGCTCTCGGGATGATGCCGAGCAAAGATTGGGATGGATACACCGAAGCACACGGTGGCTATATCATTGTTAAAGAAGACGGCGACGTTGTTTGTTACCACCTCTACAACCGCGACAGGTTTGAGGACTATCTATTCCACAATACGAAACTCGATACACCAAGCACAACTCGTCACCAGTTTGGGAAAATCTATAAAAAAAACGGAGAACAACTAATGAAGCTCAATCTGCAAATTCGTTTTTTGAAATAAAAAAATAACTAAAAAATCAATATTGGTGCCTAATACCTGTTATGCCGAGACCAAAAGGCTACTCGCTACTTTGCTATACGTGTGTTGTAAAAAAGAAAACACCACGTTGTGGTGTTTTCCTCCAGAAAAAACTCAGCGTATTTTTATAACAATACTTTGATTACCACTTTCGTCGGTAACAAGGCTTGTTACGGCTGATAAAAGAATTAAGACCATCACCGCTTTCGGCGAGAATCTTCATTTGTTCAACATTTGAGGAGCCGGCACTAGAATACGAATATTCATAGTACTGGCATGTACCAGATTTAAACTTAACAGTTATACTGTCATTTTCAATCTGAAACGCTTCGACGTTTGAGTCGTGATCTGTGTCGATATAGTTCTTCATGGATGGTTATATTTATTAACTAAGTCAGCTCAGCAAAAACACCACAAGCAGTGATATATGCTTTGCAAAAACGCTCTCTATGAGTGCGAAATTTTCTGTTCACACGTCTTACCTTTATCAAAGGAGAGCAAGTGCCTAAGTCTCAGGAGTGGTGTGATAACACTATTATACATTATTTGAATAACCAATAAATCTGGGACAAAATTGATTTTTTTAACACAAGAATATCAAAAAAGTATATGAAAAAACAAAAAATGGCTCTATCAAGCCATTTTTAAAACATAGGATTGCTCTCCTTTTATGATTCGATTATATACCATTTCACAAATTTTTGAAGCAAATGTGTGGATAGCAACAAAATACGTGTTATGTGAAGTTGAGAAAAAGGAAAAAAGGGACAACCACCATTTTTCAATTCTTGCATCCAATAAATATATCACCGAGATTAAATAGTGGCTGACCCCATTTGCACGTGACCACACCAAAATTACGACACGCTTTCAGAAATTAAATGGTGGCTGTCACCTTTTTCCGTACTCTGATATCAAAGTAATTATCTTGATTACTATAAAAGAAAATCGCCTGAACGAGTCAGGCGATT
>CAYRMF010000005.1:0-12622 GCA_964425475.1 uncultured Candidatus Saccharibacteria bacterium
TTATCCTATACGTAACACCTGTTACGTATAGGATAAGTTGGGTGAAGTGTGGTTTAAGGGCATTTTTTCTTCTTGGATACGATACAATACTCAATATGGCTTCTTGGTATAAAGCGATACGCGCATTCATCGGCCACCACTGGCTCACCGCAGCATTCTTGCTCGGGTTTATTCTCGATAACCTCACGCTCACGCGCGTGGATCAAGTCTTTGATAATGTTGTGCTCCTCGCGTATGTCCTTCTCGCTATGCTCTCCATCCTCACACTCTACGCGGGGATTGCAGAGCGATTTGGCGAGCGCGTGAGTCGCTTCTTCCGTGACAAGTCGCCGATTGTCATGCAGTACGCCTTCGGAGGGCTCCTCTCGGGAATGCTCATCTTCTATGGGCGCAGTGGTTCACTTTCCGCGAGTTGGCCGTTTCTGCTCATCATTATTGTCGTCATCTACGGAAATGAGACAATTCGAAACCGGAGCCAGCGCCTCGTGTACAACCTCGTCATATTTTTTGTGGGACTCTTTGCATATGTGACACTCGTCGTGCCGGTATATCTCGGCAAAATGGGGCCGGTCGTTTTTGTGGGGAGTGGACTTTTAGCCATTACCATCATGAGTGTGTTTTTTGGGCTCGTCACGCGTATCGTTCCCAATTTCATACAACTGCAGAAGCGAAATGTGGTGTTTATCGTTGGGGGTATTTATCTGTTACTCAATTTTCTCTACTTTACGAATCTCATCCCACCAATTCCCTTGTCTATAAAAGAGATAGGCATCTATCACAGTGTGGTGAAATACGAAGATGGTTCGTATGAACTCACCTATGAAAAACCAAAATGGTGGGAGTGGTACCGCGACTCAGACAAAGTATTCCACTACGCTACTGGAGGAGATATCTTTTGCTTTGCTTCGGTATTCTCGCCGTCGCGACTCAATACGAGCATCTACCATCGATGGGAGTACTTTGATGAAAAAGAGAAAAAGTGGGTAGAGCACGGCAGGTACGCTTACCCGATTCTCGGAGGTCGAGGTGATGGATATCGTGGGTACACACAGATAAGCGCATACAGTGAAGGGGATTGGCGGTGTACGGTAGAGACAGAGAGAGGACAGGTTATCGGAAGAGAAACATTTATTATTGCATCAGGAGTACAGGGAGACTTCGTGACACAACGCAAATAGTTTTGTATTGTGTGGGTATGGAACAAATCATCAGAAAAGCAATTGACCAGGCACTCTTAAGCTTTGGGCTTGAAAACGTCTCTTTCTCTATGGAGCATCCTGCGGATACGACACATGGAGATTATGCGACAAATGTGGCAATGGTCTGCGCGAAGGAGATGGAGAAGAGTCCACGCGAAATTGCAGAGCAATTTCGCGTGGCACTTGAGGGAAAAATTCCCCACGTGGTGTCTATCGAAATCGCCGGCCCCGGTTTTCTCAATTTTCGACTCACTCGCGATTTTTTCTCCGAAAAAATCGCGAGTGCAATTACACAGAGTGATGCGTGGGGTAAAAATGACTCACTCAGGGGAGAAGAAATCATTTTTGAATACACGAGTCCCAATCTCTTCAAACCGCTCCACATCGGCAACCTCGTGGGGAATATCGTCGGTGAATCCATCTCACGTCTCTTCGAGTACGGCGGGGCGACGCTCCACCGCGTCAACTATCCGTCCGATGTCGGGCTCACCGTTGCGAAGGGTGTGTGGGGACTCTTGGAAACACAGGGGAATGCGGACGACATCAATGCAATTGGAGAGGCGTACCGTGTGGGCAACACCGCATACGAGGACGGAAGCGCGAAAGAAGCGATTGAGGCCATCAATCGTGCGCTCTACGCGGGAACTGATGAAAAGCTGAATGAGCTTCGTGCCCATGGCATTGCCACTTCGCGTGCGCGCCTTGCAGAACTCTGTACGATGCTCGGCACACGCTTCGATGCAGAATTCTTTGAGAGCGAGGTGAGCGAGGACGGTGTACGTATTGTGCGCGAGCACATAGGGAGCGTGTTTGAGGAGAGCGAGGGGGCAGTTATTTTTCGGGGAGAACGCCACGGACTCCACACACGCGTCTTTCTCAACTCCCAAAGCCTTCCCACGTACGAGGCAAAAGATGTAGCCAACTTTGCACGGAAGTGCTCACTTTTTCCCACATGGACACGCTCGTACATTGTGACGGGGGGTGAACAGCGCGAGTACTTCAAGGTGCTCATCTCAGCGCTCCGCGAGGTCTTTCCAGAAGCAAAAGATAAGGTAATCGAGCACATCGCTACCGGCTTTCTCACGCTCACGACAGGGAAGATGTCTTCACGAAAGGGGAATGTACTCACGGGGGAGTCACTCCTCTCTGAGGTGCGGGAGGGTGCAAGGGAGCGCGCGAAAGAGAGCCGAGCGGAGGATATGGAGGCACTCACCGAGATGGTTGCGGTCGCTGCAATTAAGTATCAGATACTCCGTCAGGCAGTGGGGGGCGATATTGTATTTGATAAAGAGCGTGCGCTCTCCCTCGAGGGTGACTCAGGTCCGTACCTCCAGTACACGCATGCGCGTATTGCCTCGATTCTTCAAAAAGCACATGATGCGGGAATGGTACCAAATACTACTCCCACAACTGAAGTTCCCTATGACTTGGAAAAAGTGTGTTACCAATTTCCCGAAATAGTGAGGAAGGCGCAACGGGAAAATGCACCACACTATCTCGTCACCTACCTCACCGCGCTCGCGAGTGCGTTCAATGCGTTCTATGCGCACGAGCAGATAGTAGCGCCCGACGATTTTCATGCCCCATACAAACTCGCCCTCGCGAGCGCGGTGAAAACCACGCTCCACAACGGCCTCTCCCTCCTCGGCATCAAAGCCCCTGAGAAGATGTGACCCAAAATTACAGAGCCGAAGGCGACAATAATTTTGGAGTCCGTCTAAAAATCCTATGTATAATGGATTTTTAGACGAAGGACCCTAGCTACCATTAATATCTATTCTGAAAGTATATAGTTCTGATTTTGTTTTTTTAAATATCCTTGCAATTCGTCTGTTGGGGGAGTAGTATCCCCTCCATACTCGAATGTCGAGGAGATCTTTTTACTGGAGAGAAACCATGATACCCGGATTTCGATCCCTGACCATTCCGAATGGACTTGAGGTGTATGTACTGGAAAGCTTTGGACCGGAGTTAACTCCATATCAAATCCAGCTGTGCATGTCGCTCTTCGTGTGCGAAATCACGGAATCACTTGACCGCGCCAAGGAAATCATCATAAAGATTGATGTCGGTGAGCTTGGCGAATTGGAAGGTATTTTCGAAGAAATACTCGCAACTATTGAAGATACCACGAGTGAGACAGGCGAGCAGTATGATGTGGAGCAACAACAGTTCATAGCAGTTTTCGATTTTTTAGCGGAAAAAGGTTTTCGTCACAAGGGCGGCTACTGGTATTATTGTGGAGAAGAGTCATGACCCGCGGGTTCCCAAACCCGCGGGCATTTTTGTCAAAGTGACTTGCACTACCAATACTTTTAGCATACTATCCTCATAATCTCGGACGTCGAGAGTGTGATATGAGGAAAAAAAGATGTCAGAAGTAGGATTTGCACGTAGGTATGAAAAAAAGCGCGTCGTCGAAACAGCCATGATTGCTCAAGCAGCCATTGTGGATCTCGATCCGCAACAATTACTGCTCCGTGATTTGTTCATTGAGCACGAACTGTTCCCCCCGGATGAAGCAGATGAATTCGTGCGGGAAAACGGCCCAAAGAAGTCTGCGGATTTGAAGGAGCGTCTCCTAAAAGTGATTCGTGACTACGGCTACGGAAAGAGCCCCGAGTTGAAGGCTTTGCTCAAGGAAAAGCTTCCTTCGAAAAGTTGAATTCTGGTGATTCCCGACATCATGACGACCCGCGTGTTCTCAGAACCGCGGGCGTTTTTTTATGCTATACTCCTCGGGTACGTCTGATATGCGTACTTATTTATTATGTCTGATATACATAACCATATGGATACAAAAAATATTGAAAAAAGTGATGTTGCACTTCGCGAAGAGGAGATACTCGCATTTTGGATAGAGAACGACATTTTTAAGAAGAGTGTAGAGAGACCTGGAGGAGTAGATTTTATTGAGGGTCCCGCCGAAGCTGACCTAAGGGCGGGCAAGGACAAGGTGAAGGAGGTGAATGGTGAAACCAGAGAAGCTGGCCTGGGCCATGCCGAAGGCAGAGAGGGTGCCCTGGGGGATTTTGTTTTTTATGATGGACCACCGTTTGCCACCGGGACACCGCACTACGGGCACATTCTCGCAGGTACGATAAAGGATGCGATACCGCGTTTTCAGACTATGAATGGCAAGCGCGTCGTGCGTAAGTGGGGATGGGATTGCCATGGGCTCCCGCTTGAAAATATTATTGAGAAACGACTCGGGCTCTCTACGAAGCGCGACATTGAGGAGATGGGCGTGAAGGAATTCAATGAAACTGCGCGCGATGCCGTTATGGAGTACGCCGACGATTGGAAAGAAGTGGTCCCCCGCATGGGGCGCTTTGTCGACATGGAGGATGATTACCGCACGATGGACTCCACATACACCGAGTCGGTGTGGTGGGTATTTTCGGAGCTCAACAAAAAAGGCCTCGTGTATGAGGGGTTCAAGACGATGCACCTATGCCCCCGCTGTGGCACGACCCTTTCCAACTTCGAGGTCAATCAGGGGTACAAAGACATCAAGGATATTGCCGTCACCGTAAAGATGCCATTACTCGATAGTGAGGGGAATACGACCGATACCTCGATACTCATTTGGACAACAACTCCGTGGACGCTTCCGGGTAATCTCGCTGTGGCGGTCAACCGTGAGATTACCTATGTGAAAGTCCGTGTATCATTGGATGGTACTGATGAGCATGTAATCCTTGCAAAAGCACGACTCGCACAGCTCGGTACCGATGAGTACGAGATACTCGAAGAGATGAATGGTGAAGCGCTTTTGGGAAAGAAATACCTCCCGCCATTTGATTCCTTCACCATACAGGAGTTCGCAGGAAAAGAGAAAGCGTGGACTATCTACCACGCCGACTACGTGGAGGTGGGTGAAGAGGGAACGGGTGCAGTGCATATCGCCCCCGCATATGGTGATGATGATATGGAACTCGCAAAGCGCGAGGGAGTGCCGGTCATGCACCACGTCGATGCGGACGGACATTTCAAGGAGTGCGTCACCCAATTTGCGGGACAGCTCGTAAAACCAAAAGATGATGACAAAGCAGATGTATCACACCTCGATGCTGATATTGAAGTAGTGAAATATCTCAAAGGTGCGGGCATACTTGTGCGCAAAGAAAATATTACACACAGCTACCCGCACTGTTGGCGGTGCGACACACCACTCCTCAACTATGCAACCACTTCGTGGTTTGTGCGCGTGACCGACCTCAGGGACGCACTCGTCGCCGAGAACGCAAAGGTGAAGTGGATACCCGAGCATGTGGGTACCAATCGTTTTGGTAGGTGGCTCGAAGGCGTGCGTGACTGGGCGGTCTCGCGTCAACGGTACTGGGGTGCACCACTGCCTATTTGGAAAAATGTGAAGACAGGTGCATATAAAGTCTTTGGTTCGCTCGAAGAATTAAAATCATACATCCCTAAGTCGGGGAATACTTATTTTATTACCCGACATGGAGAGTCAGAGTTCAATCCGCACTTTATCTTGAATGGTCTTCCCGGTGTGAAAAATGGTCTTACCGAAAAGGGGAAAGCACAGGTGGATGCAACCGTCGAAGCACTCCGTGGCGCACAGATTGACTATATCTACTACTCACCACTCGAGCGCACCGTCGCGACTGCAATGCGTATCCGTGAAGAGCTCGGACTACCTGTGGAGGCGTGTATTGAGGATGAACGCATCAAAGAAATGCAGTTTGGTGAATTTGAGGGGAAGCAGGTATATGAGTATCACGCATTCTTTGGTGCAGGGTACAATCGCCTCGTGATGTGTCCCGAGGGAGGAGAATCGTGGACTGATGTGAAAAAACGTGTAGGAGCATTTCTCTATGAAATAGAAAAAACACATAAGAATAAAAAGATTCTCATCGTGTCACACAATGGAGCACTCCAAATGTTTCAAGCTTCAGCGTATGGTACCGAACATGAGCGCCTCGGCGAAATTATTGAGACCGACGCGTATGACATGCACAATGCGGAGGTCCGTGAAATTTCATTTACACCACTGCCACACCGCGATACCTACGAACTTGATTTCCATCGTCCGTACATTGATGAGGTAGAACTGAGAGACACTGATGGTGAAAAAATGGTGCGTGTACCGGACGTCTTCGATTGCTGGTTTGAGTCAGGCTCGATGCCGTACGCACAGAACCATTATCCATTTGAAAATCTGGAATCGTTCAATGCAGAGAAGGGGATTGGATTTCCGGCACAGTTTATTGCAGAGGGTCTCGACCAGACACGCGGGTGGTTCTACTCACTCATTGTCTTGGGGACAGCACTCTTTGGCAAGTCACCCTTTGAGAATGTCATCGTGAATGGACTCACGCTCGCAGAAGATGGAAAGAAGATGAGTAAGTCTCAACAAAATTATCCCGACCCGATGGAACTCGCCGACCGTGTGGGCGCTGATGCGCTCCGGTACTACCTCCTCTCGTCTCCAGTCGTGCGCGGTGAAGATTTGCGTGTGTCCGAGAAAGAGGTCTTGGAGCAACAGCGGAAAAATATCGGACGCTTGCATAATGTGCTTGCGATGTATCTTCAGTATGCAGATGGTGCACCTGCACGCGCAGATTCAACACATGTGCTTGATAGGTGGATTCTCGCACGACTCAATGAGACTATGCGCGATATTACTGCAGGATACACTACCTACGAACTCGACAAGGCAACACGTCCAATAGAAGGACTCATTGATGACCTCTCAGTGTGGTACCTGCGCCGTTCCCGAGATAGGGTTAAGGGTGATGATATTGAAGATAAAAAAAATACACTCGCAACTTTACGGTATGTATTACAAAACCTTGCGCTCCTCATGGCACCGGTCATGCCATTCTATGCTGAGTATCTTTGGGGACGAGTACGTGAAGAGAATGGAGCAGAGAGCGTACATCTCACGGCGTGGCCGAAGGGTGGTGAGGTAGATACTCGTATAATTGAAGGGATGCGCGAGGTCAGGAGAGTAGTGACGGAAGCACTTGAAGCGCGTACTAAAGCAAATATAAAAGTTCGACAACCGCTTCAAAAATTGACCTTTGGTTCAGATGTTTCGACTATGGGAAGTGAATTCTTTTTCCTCATTGCTGATGAGGTGAATGTAAAACTGGTAGAAAAAACAACAGCAACAGAAAAGACGCCTGTACTGCTCGACACCACCATGACTCCCGAACTCAAGCGAGAGGGGAATGTCCGCGAACTCATGCGGGCTATTCAGGATGCGCGCAAACAGGCAGGGCTCGAGCCGAGCGACAAAATTCTACTATTCGTAAACGAGGTGACCAAAGCGCTCATTGCACCGTTTGAGGAGGAGGTACTGCGGACGACAGGCGCAAGCGAAGCGCGCGTCGAGGAAGGTTCCACCACGGAGACCCTCACCATCGAGGGTACTGAGTACCGTTTCGGCATCACTGTTCTCTAATGGCGTACCAGACGTACATCACCGAAGCGATTGTATGTGGAAGTATTGACAGCAATACATCCAATCGCTCGTACTATCTCTTTACCCGTGAGGCGGGTATGGTCTTCGCACACGCGCAGAGCGTGCGTGAAGAGCGCTCGAAGCACCGGTACTCACTCCAGGTGTGCAGTCACGCGCGGGTTACGCTCGTCCGAGGAAAGAGCGGGTGGCGCATTACCGGTGCTGAACCAATCCAAAATTTCTACACGCATGCAGAAAGCAGGAGCGCGCGCGCACTCGCGCGCGCTGTCCCGCTACTGCTTACTCGCTTTGTACACGGTGAGACAGCCCATCCCGTAATATTCGATGATGTGATTTACGCGTGTATGCAGAGCAACACCGAAGACCCTGCACACCTTGAATCTATTTTGACTCTCCGTGTACTGTACGTCCTTGGATATATTGCGCCCGATTCGATAGTAACGCCGTTTGTGAGTAGTGCACTTCAAGAGGCAATACGCCTCACACTCGATGCACGTATTGAAAAGCATATAAAACAGATGATTCTTCATGCACACACAGAGAGTCATCTATAGACACAGAGAAAGAAGTGCTGTGGTATACTCGTACGTATAAATTAGTATGGATTTAAGCAAGTTCATCCCCAAAAAAAAGACCCCGATTGATGAGTCAACACGCATTGACCCTATTGCCAATCGGAAAGCCGAGCTAAACGACACCGCGCGCGTGCAAGATTTACGTGACCGCCTCTACGCACGTGGCACTGCACCCAGAGGAGTTGAGCATCACCAAGTACCACCACATCTCAGTCCTACCGCGCAGGTATCTACATCGTTTACACCGACTTCTGAAACCCCCGCGTCCGAAGTGCCACAAGCTGTTCAGAATGCTATATCATATACAGGTACTATCGTGAAGAAAAAACACACTATCAGAAAAGTCATGGCACTCGTCGGTGTCATCTTTTTTGTGGGTGCTGCGGCAGTGGCAAGCTTGCTCATGCTTTCTGGTAACAATATCATTTCGGGTCAAAACATCACGGTGAATGTTATTGGACAGATTGCAAGTGGAGGAGGTGATGTACTTCCGTTTCAGGTTTCAATAGCAAATCAAAACGCAACACCAATACAGGGAGCGACACTCATTATTGAGTATCCGAAAGGTACGAAAGACCCAGAGACGGGGAAGGAGCTCACCACAGAGCGCAGACAGCTCG
Source organism: uncultured Candidatus Saccharibacteria bacterium (assembly GCA_964425475.1). Classification (GTDB taxonomy): domain Bacteria; phylum Patescibacteriota; class Minisyncoccia; order Phycocordibacterales; family UBA918; genus Damh-18. The sequence continues at coordinate 8,846 of CAYRMF010000005.1, forward strand.
ATGTAGTGAAGGCAGGTGAGCTCATCAATGTTGAGCTCAAAGCCCGTGTCTTTGGTGAAGAGAATGAAGAAAAGGAAATCAGAGTCTCCGTTGATTATCGTATTGAGGGTTCGGGAGCAACATTCCACAAGGATGCAGAACCATTTAAATTTAAAATCAGTACATCGCCTGTTGTTGCGACGTTTAATGCACTCAAGGCAGTTGCCACAGGGCAAGAGTACACACTCGAGCTTGTTGTGCAATCAAATACCACACTGCCACTCACGGATGTACTTGTGAAGATGTCATACCCGAACGGGTTTGATTACACAAATGCTACTCCCGCACCGGTCTCAGGTGAAGACGTATGGCGTATTAAGGAATTAAAACCCGGAGACAAAAAGGTGATTACGGTGAAGGGTGTGGTGACGGGGTACCAAGACGACGTTCGTAAATTTATCGCAACGGTCGGTGTCGGTGAGGGTAACAACAGCACCGCACTCACCTCACTGCTCGCACAGACCGAAACAGAAGCAACTGTTGAACGACCATTCCTCGACACGACAATTAAGGTGAATGGAGTTTTGGGGAATCCAGTTATTGTTGATAAGAATGATACGGTAACCGTTGATATTTATTTCGAGAATACACTCGATACCATTATCTACGATGCAAAAATAATTGTCAGTGTTGAAGGAAATGCAGTCAATGAACGGAACATCAGATCTTCTGAGGGGTACTATGATTCGGGTAAGAATACAATCACATGGGATGGAACCGACTCAATAACACTCAAAGAGATTCTCCCCGGTGAGGATGGCAAAGTGTCATTCAGCATTTCACAAGAAAGAGAAGTCGAGAGTGCACCAACACTCAATTTGAGTGTGACCGTCCGTGGACAGCGTGTTTTTGAAGATGACGTACCGAAACAACTTGAGTCAGTCACAAAACAGGTGATTAATATTGAGAGTAAAGCTACACTTGCGACGAAAGTTTTCTATAACACTGGTCCGTTTGAAAATGATGGCCCGTTACCTCCCGTTGTAGAAAAGACAACTAAGTACACCATTGAGTTTAATCTAAAGACTGGCAATAATGATTTGTCAAAAACAGAGATGATCGCAGAATTGCCTCCCTATATGGAATGGCTTAATGCGGTGACCGAAGGTGATAATGTGACCTATAATCCGAATTCACGCATGATTAAGTGGTTACCTGGTGATATGAAAGCGAATACGAACACATCAGCATCAGTCCAAGTCGCATTTACCCCAAGTGAGATACACATTCAAAAGTTCCCACAACTTCTAGGGAGACAGTATTTCACAGCAATTGATACACATACAAACACTGACGTCAAAGATTCTAGCGCGCCGGTGACTACAATTATCGAAGAATCTGACGGAGCACAGAACGGACAAGTTCGTGCTCACGAGTAATATCGCTTGAAACTTCTCACAGAGTGGTCTAGAAACAAAGGAGTGTAACGACTATTGTTTCTGGTCTGCCTACTTTTTCTCACATAATGAAAAAGTAGGCCAAGTCGATTCCTTCCGGACAGAAGAAAGTAGACGAAGACGCTCCAACATGACGGTACTTGAAATATAGCTCATTTCTCTATATTGTGTAGCAATCTATGATACAAGAAAAAATAAGTTCAATGGACAAGATAATCTCGCTCTGCAAGCGACGTGGTTTCATATTCCAAGGGTCAGAAATATATGGCGGCCTCGCGGGGGTGTTTGACTTTGGTCCTCATGGTGTTGAGCTTCTCAATAACATAAAGAAATCATGGTGGAAGGCAAATGTGTATGACCGAGAAAATTACTACGGTCTCGATTCTGGTATGTTTAAACATCCGAGAGTATGGGAAGCCTCGGGGCACACAAGTGGCTTTTCCGATCCACTCGCAGAATGTCGCGAGTGCAATACGCGTATACGAGTCGACAAAGAGCTCGAAAAGATTGGTGTGACCGCTGACGAAAAAATGTCTGAGTCAGACATCAACGCGCTCTTTAATGAACATCGTTCAGAAATCGTCTGTGCGAAGTGTGGCAAGAAAGATTTTACAGAAGCACGTTCTTTCAATCTCCTTGTAAAATCAAACCTCGGTGATTTCACTTCAGAGGGGAGTGAACCAGTCTATTTGCCAGGAGAAGCGTGTCAGGGTATTTACCTCAATTTTAAAAATGTTGTGGACTCGATGAGTCCAAAAATTCCATTTGGTATTTCTCAAATTGGAAAAGCATTTCGAAATGAAATTTCACCACGCAACTTCCTTTTCCGTGCGCGTGAATTTGAGCAAGCAGACACACAGTTTTTTGTACGACCTCATGAGAATAAAGAAGCGTACGAACGCATCAAGCAAGAGCGATGGGATTGGTATCTTTCATTGGGAATCAGTGAAGCAAACCTCCGCTTCAAGCAACACAAAAATCTCGTTTTCTACGCAAAGGATGCATGGGACATTGAGTATAATTTCCCAACAGGATTTGATGAAGTCGAGGGTATTCATGATAGAAGTGACTATGACCTTACACAGCACACCACTTTTTCAGGAGCTGACCTCAGATATACTGACCCACAGACAGGAGAGAAGTACATTCCTTGGATATTAGAAACCTCAATGGGTCTCGGGCGTGTATTCTTAGCGGTGCTTTCAGATGCATACCACGAAGAAGAAATGGATGGTGAAAAAAGAGTAGTTCTTAAACTTGCACCACACCTTGCGCCCTATCGCGCCGCGGTATCACCACTCTTGAAGAATAAGCCAGAGCTTGTAGAGAAAGCGCGTGAGGTGTTCCTGATGCTCAAGAAGGAATTCGGTAATATTGCATGGGACGACAATGGCAATATCGGCAAGCGCTACCGCCGTCAGGATGAAATTGGTACCCCATCGTGCATCGTGATTGACTTCGACACACTCGGGGGGGAAAAGCCGGAATTGAAAGACACCGTCACTGTACGCAACCGCGACACCGGCGCCCAGGAACGCGTTGCTATCACTGAACTCATACACTATTTACAAAAATAACACATATGTTATCACAGGGTTACCCTATGACAACACATTAAAATGAAAAGTAAATACATCACCACAACGCTCCCGTACGTTAATGCCGATCCGCACATCGGCTTTGCGCTTGAGGTGATACAAGCGGATGTGTTTGCACGATACTGGCGACTCATGGACGATGAGGTGTTCTTCAACACCGGCACCGACGAGCATGGACAAAAAATTGCAAATAAAGCAGACGAAAAGGAGCAGTCACGGAAGGAATACGTTGACCACTATGCGAATGAGTTTCAGAAACTACACGAAGCGCTCAACCTTTCGCCGGACGCATTTATTCGTACAACTGATACAAAACACGTTCATGCCGCGCAGGAAATATGGAAGCTGTGTGACGCACAGGGTGATATCTATAAAAAGAAATACAGTGGACTCTACTGCGTGGGGTGCGAAGCATTCAAGACAGAGAGCGACTTGGTAGAAGGGAAATGTCCTGACCACGGAAAAGCACCCGAGCACGTAGAGGAGGAGAACTATTTCTTTGCACTTTCAAAGTATCAAACATATCTTGAGGAATATTTGAGTCAGGAGGGGGTCATTGTGCCCGAGTGGCGTCGCCACGAGGCACTCAACTTCGTGAAGCAGGGTCTAGAGGATTTTAGTATCTCGCGCGAAAGAGCTCGCCTCGATTGGGGTATTCCGGTGCCCGGGGACGATGAACAGGTGATGTACGTGTGGTTTGACGCGCTCACCAACTACATCTCCACACTTGGGTGGCCCGAAGA
>CAYRMF010000005.1:12722-17102 GCA_964425475.1 uncultured Candidatus Saccharibacteria bacterium
AAACCCGAAAACCTTTTCCCACGACTTACGTAGTACATGAAGAAAATATACAACAAACTCGTTCGCGACAAGATGATAGACATCTACAAAAATGATGTCGCACAAAAAATAAGCGCGAGCGATTTTAGTGTGAAGTATCTCGAGAAGAAGGAAACACTCGAACTCCTCAAGAATAAACTTCTTGAGGAAACAGAGGAGGTATTTGCTGTATATAAAAGTGAATCTCCAGAGAAACTCAAAGAAGAGATGGCAGATATTATGGAAGTATTGCATGCAATTGCATACCATAAAGGTTTTACGCTTGATGAAGTGGAAAATATTCGGCAGACTAAAAAGGAAAAGCGTGGTGGTTTTGAAACAGGCCTTTTCCTCGAGAGTATCGATTATTTTGACGAACACCCCTGACACCCCATCTTTTTTGTGTTGAGTAAGAGTAATATCATGTGCAACAAGGCATTGCTCACAAATAGTACAGTTAACTGTACTATTCCATTTCAATTTGCACGTGCTGCCAACTCAAAAAACGCTCCCCGCCCTTTCACTTTTTTGCAGTCAGCTGGAATAAAATAGTACAGTTAACTGTACTATTTTTGAGTGAGCATTCTTGTAACGTGCTTCCAACGCCCCTTTCCTCGTGGAAACATGTCACATTTGATAATTGTTTCGAGCGTGTCTAAAAAAGTTTGGAATTCCACGTGGTTCTTTTTGTAGATATTCTCAAGATTTCTATAGTGTCCATCCTTGTACTGATCTCGAATTTTTTGTGCTGTTGCAGGGCTGATGTGTAACGCCGTCCAAATACGATATGTTGATTTACCCTGAATACAGAGAATAATAGCGCCAAGACGCTTCGCAAACATTATTTTTTCTTCTTCACCTAATAAATCTCCAAAGAAATGAGGTGTGGTCTTTTTTGAGAGAGATGCAATGGTTGAATAGAACTGATCCATAAGGTGGGTCATTTCTTCGGGCTCAAGTACTCGTTTCGATATGTTTGTCATACACAAATAGTACAGTTAACTGTTCTATTTGTGTATGTACTTTTGTGAATATATTCACATGTGGTGTCATATGGTATGCTCGTCATATGAAAACGAAGTGTTCATATATCGACATTCATACGCACTTAAACCTTGACGCATTTGACGCTGATGGCAAAGAGGTGGGCGAACGCACGCGTAGAGAGGGTGTTGCGTATATCAACATCGGGACAGGGAAAGAGACGAGTGAAAGAGCGATTGCACTCGCTCATGAGGCAGAAGGAGTCTTTGCGACTATCGGCATGCATCCCACGCATACGAGTGGCGAACACGCTGAGATTTTTGTGTATGAAGATTTTCGCAGACTCGCGAGTGATGCAAAGGTGGTTGCAATAGGCGAGTGCGGGCTCGACTATTTTCGTGTCGATAAGGAGCTGAAAGAAAAAGAAGAAGAGGTCTTTCTCGAGCACATACGACTCGCGAATGAGGTGGGGAAGCCCCTCATGCTTCACATTCGTCCGAGTGAGGGGAGTATGGATGCGTACGAAGACGCGCTCACACTCGTACGGTCGCACGCAAAGGTGCTCGGCAACGTGCATTTCTTTGCAGGCACATACGATATCGCAAAACAATTTTGGGACATTGGCTTCACGACATCTTTTACGGGGGTTATCACCTTTGCCTCACAGTACGATGAGGTGATTAAAAATGCACCACTAGAAATGCTCCATGGGGAAACCGATGCCCCGTATGTCGCCCCGGTGCCATTTCGCGGGAAGCGGAACGAACCACTCCATGTGCGTGAGGTATACAAGCGTATTGCCGAAATACGCGGTGAGGATGCGGAAGTGGTACGTGTGGCGCTACGTCAAAACGCGGAAAGAGTGTTTGGGATTACACTATAAGTATAAGAGGAAAACCGCGGGCCCGAAGGGCCCGCGGTCTTTGCATTACACTCTAATCAAACAATTTAATGAGGTAGGTATCAATCTCTCGCTGATCCATGTCGTAAAAATTTAACTCTTTTTTATGGAGGTCACGCGCCAAGTCCTCACCCACAAAACGCCAGTGCCAAGGCTCAAAGACATAGTACGCATTGTCCTTGGGGTAGGAGAGTACAAAGCCATAGCGGTGCGCGTTCTCGAGGAGCCAGGTGTACGCTTCAGTATTTTCAAAGCCGGTAAGTCCTCCACCGATTTCAGTGGATGTGAAATCAATCGTCGTGCCAAGCTGATGCTCGGAGTACCCTTGGTCAGCAGAAAAGGTATTTGCACCCGATCCATAGAGCACGGTGTAGGTTGATTTGAGACTTTTCTGTTCCGCAAAAGAACGATAGGCAGAAGCGATTTTGATATCAATTGCGTCACTCTGTGCATCTTCAAGAAGGTCGGTGAGATGTGGCTCAACTTTTGCATCAATGTACTCCGGTACTGAGAAATTTCGCAAAGAAGAAGTCGCGATGGGTACTACCTTTGCGGGAGCATAGTGCTCATTGAGAAAATACACCTTTGAGTATTTCATGAGGAGTTCAGGGTCAATTTTAGAAAGTTTGTCGAGCTTGCCCACGGTCCCTGATACTTTTTTGATTTGATTTTCAAAATCATCATTGCGCTCTTTTTCTTCCTCAAGCAGTTGACTCAATTCCGATGCATTTTCTTCCGAAAGTGCGAGTGCATTTCGGGTCTCTTCGAGAGTCATTTCTTTTTCACTCAAACCGGTCTCTTTCTCGGTGAGTGTATTTTTTGTAGAGATGAGTTGTGCATTGAGCTCAGTAGTGGTGTTTGTATATGCACTTTCAAGCTCGCGGATTTTTTGTTCTTGTGTGTAGAGAACAGAAGACAGTACTCCAATAGCCACAATAAGTAGCACTGTAATAAATAAGCCAAACCGCGCAAAAAATGTATGCATAGCGCTTAATAATACCATAGCGAGACAACACGTCCGTGGGGTTGAAAGTGTGTTGTATATATGGTACGGTTACGCCACATTATTAGTGAGATATGCAGTGTAGTACTACGATGCGTATCTCAGTCATGTAAGTAATTATGACAGAAACAACAATGCCAGTAGCCGAGGCGACTCAAGACAATTTCGATGAGCGAAATACGTACGAGTTTGCCTTCCACGTTCTTCCAACGGTTGCTGAAGGGGAAGTACCGGGTGTCTTTGCAGAAATCAAAACACTCATTACCAGTATAGGTGAAATCACCGACACAGAAACGCCTGAGCGTATCGATCTTGTGTATCCCATTGTGAAGCACATGGAAGGGAAAAATCGAAAGTTCACGAGCGCGTATTTTGGTTGGGTTCGTTTCAAGCTTGAGGGAGAAAAGCTTGCTTCGCTCATGGAATCACTTTCGGTAATGCCAACACTACTCCGTCACCTTCTCATTAAGCTCACACGCGAAGAAGAGGAACAACCGTTTCGTTTTCACGAAAATCGCAAGTCAATTAAAATGGTAGAAGTGCATAATAGCGAGGAAACACTCGATGAAGTCCAGACTGAAGTTGAAGAAAATGTTGAAGTGTCAGAAGAGGCACTTGATGAGTCGCTCGAAAAAATCACCAACGATGTTGTGATTGATGGGAAAGTGTAGTTTATTCACTAGGAATAGAATTAATTATGTACCTTAACAAAGCAATGGTCTATGGAAATCTCACACGAGATCCCGAGATGCGCGCACTTCCAAATGGCCAACAAGTATGTAGTTTTGGCATCGCCACAAATTACACATATAAAGACAAAGAAGGAAAGCGTGTCGAAAAGCCAGAATTTCATAACATCGTTGCATTTGGACGACCAGCAGAGGTAATGCATCAGTACCTTAAGAAAGGACGCCCTGTATTTGTGGAGGGACGCATGCAGACACAAAGTTGGGAGAAAGACGGCGTGAAGCAGTATCGGACTGAGATTGTTGTCGATAATTTTCAATTTGGCGCGAGTGCACCAGGAGGAGAAGCGGGGACATCACCAGAACCGGCAACATCAGCATCTTCAGCACCGCAGGGGAATGCACCAGCGTATCCTGAGGAGGATATCAACCCCGAGGATATTCCTTTCTAAAGTCAAAATCATCTAGAAAACTTGAAACATTAATCATTAAAACATCTACATGGAAAAGAAAGAAAAGAACAGCACACAGGTAGAACACTACGACTACAAAGATGTAGTGAAGCTCCGTGCACACATGAACCCACACGCTCGTATGTACAGTCGCAAGCGCACAGGTAATACTGCACGCGAGCAACGCGTATTCGCACAAGCAGTGAAGCGCGCACGCTTCATGGCACTCGTGCCGTACGTTGCAGAATAATAAAATAAAAAACCGCGCGCCCTAGGGCGCGCGGTTTTTTAGTATTTAATTCCCTAAGTCTTTAAGAGAAGGCGTTAGATACGAGG
>CAYRMF010000005.1:17202-26275 GCA_964425475.1 uncultured Candidatus Saccharibacteria bacterium
AAGAAACGGAAGTTGAGGCGTACGCATTGTACGATGAGACTTCCGTTATCGCAGTGTAACGAAGTAGATGACGCCTTATGTTAAAGACGACTATGCTTTTTCTGCCCGTTCCGTGTATTCTCCCGATTCAGTATTCACCCGTACCACATCTCCCTCATTGATGAACATGGGCACCTGAATCTTGGCACCAGTCTCGAGTATTGCTTCCTTGGTAGCGCCTGTAGAGGTGTTGCCCTTTACCGCCTGTGTTGTCTCTTTAATCCTCAACTCCATCTTTACGGGAATCTTTATACCGATGATGGTGTCATTATAGAGTACTGCATCAAGCGTTGTCTTCGGCATGACGTAGTGAATACCATCACCCACTGTGTCGGCAGAGAGCGCAAAGCGTTCGCTCGGCTTTCCCGGGGTATTAAACCAGTATTCGCCCTTGCTCTCGTATATAAACTCAATTGGTTTAGTTCCCATATCGGCCTCTTCTGCGGTATCGTTTGCATGGAAGGTCTGCTCAACCACGCGCCCCGAGATGAGACTTTTGAGCTTCGTCACATTGACGGGCTTACTTTTTTGTTTTCGAAATACATGAGAAGCGAGAATAATATACGGTTCATCGTTCCATATAATCACTTTCTTCAGTGAAATTTCATTGTATGCAAGTACCGCCATAACTTTTTTAGTGTATTATACGTAATAATTATAAACCCGTAGTGGGTGCATAGTACCAGTATATGTTTGGCCTTTCAACTGCAGAGAGTGTGAAGTTACTTCCCGATGAGGTTATTCTTCGACGGGTACAGACAGAGCCATGGCTTTTTACCGCACTGCTCGAACGATACCAAGATGCTTTTTTGAGAAAGACGAAGACTATTATCTACAATGAGCAAGACGCAGAAGAGGTGGTGCAGGACGCGTTTACCAAAATATACGTGCATGCACATCGTTTTGAAGTCCGCGAAGGGGCAAAATTTTCTTCATGGGCATACACTATTTTGGTGAACACCGCACTGACGCGCTACCAGAAGTGCGTCAAGGAAGGGAAGCGCACACTACTCCTTGATCCTGAGCTTATGGAGCAGTTTGGAGAAATGCGTGAGCATACCGGTTTCAACCAAGACAAAGACGCGATTGAACGGGTGTTGGTGAAGCTCCCCGGACATTTCGCCCGAGTCCTCCGCCTCCATTACCTTGAGCACTGGTCGCATAAAGATATTGCAGAGGATTCAGGAGAAACCGTAGGTGCGGTAAAGGCGCGTATCCATCGTGCAAAGGCCGAGTTCCGCAAAGAGGCAGAAGGGGTGTCACTACTCTAGAAACCTTTTTATATAATTGAAAGTTATACAAAGCACCTAAGATAATCAATATATTATTATGAAAACACTTCAAAAAAAGATAATGCGTGGCATCTATTACGCGTATGCGATTCGTCTCGCGACACTCCCAGGGCTTTGGCAGGGTTTTGTGATGCTCGGGAGCATGATTGTCCTCAGTCATTTTGTATCCCTCGGGAATGTCATCAACAATTTCCTGCAAATAGAAGTTGGAAACATTGACACCTTCGCATACAACGCAGTACGTACCACTGAATTGTGGACGTTTGTCTTCATTGGTGTTTTCGTCTTCTGTATGCTTTCACTCCGCTTTTCATTTACAACACGAGAGCATACATACTCTCTTGCTCGAGTGTAGGAGAAGTATCCGTTTTTCGATACGTCACAAACCGGCGCGCCCTACGGGCGCGCCGGTTTGTGATATACTTTTAGTATATGAAAATAGTGTTTAGCAAGCACTCGTTACTTCAAATTAAGCAAAGGGATTTGGATAAAACAAAAGTTCTTGCCACTATAGAGTACCCAGACTTCATTGAACCGAGTTACAATTTCAGAGAGGAACGATATAAATTGTATGCAAAAAATCATCTTAAGGTTGTTGTGAAAATCGAAGAACTACGAATTGTGGTCGTGACAGCTCATTGGGTTGCGAAGCATAAAATCAAGTGATACCATCAGCATATGAAAATTATCTACGATAAAGAAATTGACGCACTGAGTATGACTTTGCGAAAAGGCAAAGTGGCAAAAACTGTGGAAGTATCTCCGGATATACTCGTTGATTTTGACGAAGCGGGTAATCCACTCTATTTAGAAATTCTTGACGCATCTCGCAAAATAGGAAGAAAGGAAATGAATCAGGTTACCGTAGGTACCACACACGTTCCACTCCTTGGACTCGCAATAGCGAAATGAACGAGAGGTGCAAAATGTAAAACCCCGTGGCGAAGCCACGGGGTTTTACATTTTGCACTCTTACCTACTCAGCCCCCACTTCCTCATCAGCACTCGCCTTTGTTGTCTTAAAAGTTGGAGCATCGTCACTCTTGAGTGCCGTGTACACATGCTTTTGCAATTCTTCCATGAGTTTTGCATTTTCGCGAAGGGAAGTACGTGTCGCATCGTAGCCACGCCCGAGCTTCACCTCAGCACTCGCATCACCCCCCGGAGGAAGGTATGAGTACGAAGCTCCCGATTTTTTGATAAGGCCGTACTTCTCACCGAGGGCGAGGAGCTCGCCCTCGCGACTGATACCTTCATTGTATATAAGGTCGAATTCAGTTGCTTTGAACGGTGCCGCTACTTTATTCTTTACCACCTTCACACGATGACGACCTCCTACCACTTCCTCACCTTTCTTTATCTGTGCAATACGACGAATATCGAGTCGTACGGAGGTGTAGAATTTGAGCGCCTTTCCCCCTGGAGTGGTTTCAGGATTACCAAACATCACGCCAATCTGCATACGAATCTGGTTGATGAAGATAACCACCGTCTTACTCTTTGCGACAATACCGGTGAGTTTGCGCAGTGCTTGGCTCATGAGGCGTGCCTGCTTGCCCACGTGGTGTGCTCCCATTTCACCCTCAATCTCATCCTTTGGTGTGAGCGCTGCCACTGAGTCAATAACAATCACGTCAATTTTGCCCGAGCGCACGAGTGACTCCACGATTTCGAGCGCTTGCTCTCCCGTGTCGGGCTGTGAGATGAGGAGTTCATCGAGTTTCACACCGAGATTTTGTGCGTACTGAGGGTCCATCGCGTGCTCTGCATCGATGAAGGCACAAATACCACCGAGTTTTTGTGCTTCTGCAACTGCGTGGAGAGAAAGGGTAGTCTTGCCCGACGACTCAGGACCAAAAATTTCAATAATACGTCCCCGAGGGTATCCACCAATGCCGAGTGCTTCATCAAGTCCAATAGAACCTGAAGAAATAGCATCAACATCCACCTTGTGGGTGTTGCTGAGGGTCATAATAGCGTCATCACCAAATTTTGTTTTGATGCTCCTGAGGGTTTCTGCAATGTCATCAAGTCCGTGTCGCTCTCCTGTCTCTGTGGACGCTCTCGTAACTTTTGCTTTTGAAGCAGGCGCTTTCTTTTTTGCTAATGCCATACCGATTTTCTTACGTATTATTGTTAATAGACCTCTAGTATACCGTATTTCTGCACACTACGGTGACGTCTCCTCGGGGATGAAGACAAATTCTCGGGTAAGGGAAGTGGTACGTCCAAAACGGTCTTCGGCTGTGAGCATTATCAGTGTATAGCCGTTTTCGAGTACAAGGTGCTCCTTGAAAACACCCGCCTCATCGGTATGTATCTCACGGCCATTTAAGGTAAGTTTTACAATATTCGATGTAGTGCCAGTCAGTTCAACACTGTGCGTGTGGTGGATTGTCTCTCCTGTATCGTTGAGAATGAGTGTGGGGCCGATAAGAAGGTTTCGCGCTTGAAAATGAATGTACCACACGAGAAGAGCTATCCCAATCCCAATACCAAGAAAGCGAAGGAGTGTACCAAGGGTGAGAGAGTGTAAGCGGAGTGAGTGTGGCATACACTAGAACATGTTCAAAAACCTTTGATACTGCGTTGCACTGCACTCAAAAACGCTCATCATATATTGAATATGCCTCGCATTTTCTCGCTTGTGCGCCTTGTCTGAAAGATTTTTGACCACGTTACAATTTTAATTGTAAAAAGTTTTTGGATATGCTCTAGAGCTCATTGTCAGAAGAAGGGCGTTCTGCTATGACCGAGCGTGGTTTTGAGCCATCTGCGGGACCCACGATGCCACGATCTTCAAGCATATCCACAAGGCGCGCCGCTCGTCCGTACCCCACACGCAGTTTGCGCTGGAGGAACGAAGTCGAGATTTTGCCCGCCTCGAGTGCAATAACGCGGGCCTCCTCATACAATTCATCATCGTCCTCATCATCGTCACCAACACCCGATGCAAAAATAGCATTTGGGTCACTCGTATCGCCACCGGGGTTAAGGTTGATGGTGTCGAGCGTTTGTGCAGAATTTTGGTCACGGAGGTAGTTCACCACCTTCTTCACCTCTTCTTCGGTCACAAAGGCAGATTGGAGGCGAATTGGCTTGGGACTTTCAGTCGAAAGAAAGAGCATGTCACCCTTGCCGAGGAGTTTTTCGGCACCGGGCTGGTCGAGAATAGTGCGTGAGTCAATCATTGAGTTTACCTTGAGTGCAATACGGGTAGGCATGTTGGCCTTAATGAGTCCTGTGATGACCTTTACCTCAGGACGTTGTGTGGCAAGGATAAGATGAATACCAATAGCACGGCTCTTCTGCGCAAGACGCACGATACACGCTTCAAGTTCCTTTGGGTACGCACTCATGAGGTCGGCGAGTTCGTCGATAACAATGACGATATAGGGGAGTGGCTCAGGGAGTGTTGCCTCTTCCTCTTCAGGCGACCCATGTTCTTCAAACTTCTGCTTTGCAGGACGGTATACCTTTTCATGGTATGAGCTCACGTTTTGCACCTTGTTTTCACGGAGTATCTCGAGTCGTCTATCCATCTCTTTAATACACCACTTGAGTGCAATAATCACCTTTTTGGCATCGGTAATGACCGGAGAGAGAAGATGAGGAATACCATTGTACAGGGTAAGCTCCACAAGTTTCGGGTCCACCATGATGAAGCGAAGTTGTTCAGGTGAATTGCGGAAGAGAAGGGAAATGATGATGTTGTGAATAGCGACTGACTTTCCCGCACCTGTCGTTCCCGCAATGAGTCCATGGGGCATACGCGCCACATCAGCAAATTGTGGGATATTTGCAATGTTCTTTCCGAGCACCGTGAGGAGTGGTTTTGGCGAGTCGGTGTACTCAGGAGAATTGAAGAGCGTAGCGAGGCCGATGGTTTGGCGGGTTTTGTTTGGTACCTCAATACCCACGAGTGACTTGCCGGGGATAGGTGCCTCCACACGTATAGAGTCCGCAGCGAGTGCGTAGGCGAGGTTGTTTTGCAAGCTCACAATCTTTTCGAGCTTCACCCCCTCAGCGGGCTTAATAGCGTACTGAGTCACGGTAGAGCCGATAGTCACTGCGTCCATCTCCACATCGATATTAAATTTCTTGAGCGTGCGTTTGATGGTAATAGAGTTGGCACGCACATCACCCACATCAGCACGCCCCTTGTCTTTATTGAGGAGCGAGAGTGGGGGAGCAGCATAGGTACCCTTGAAACTCGAAACCATAAAATCCGCGGTATCTTTTTTGAGGATACGGTCGGCAATAGAGAGTTTTTTGGGGACATCTTCTTCGGTTGTGCCTTCTCCCGTGTGTGCTTCTTCCCCTGGCACCAGAGGAGTCGGTGTTTCACCCACTACTGTTGGATTCACATCCATGAGGTCTTCCTCTTCTTCCTCCGCTCGCTTAAAGAGGTGAATGATATTGGTATCGAAGGTAAGGAAGATACCCACAAGGAAAAGTGCACAGAGCACTACTCCTGTCACAATCCCGCCAAAGAGTGAGTAGAGCGGATAGTGCACCGCTTTCCCGAGGAGCCCACCATGCACGATACTGAGTTGGAGGAGGCCGAGGAGCCCAAGGAAGGCGATGATGATACCCGTGATTTTAGAGAAACTCACATGATTGTCATCTCGCGGTACGAGAAAGACGTACATGAAGAGGAGACAGATAATAGGTGCAAAGATAAAGCCATAGCCAAAGAGGTAGTCGAGTCCTTTATATATGTAGTCGCCTGCCACACCCGCAATGCCAAAAGGAGCTACAGCAAAGATAATGGCGAGCACAAGAAAAAAGAGTGCCCCAATAGCTTGCTTGGTATGTGGTGAGAGATCACCAAAAAATGAACTCGTTTGTGGTGGGGGAGTGACTGCCCGTGTCTTTCGTTTTCGTGTTGCCATGCGTAGGTTTTCTTGTGATCGTTTAAATAACACATATATAGTATCACACCGTTCCACCCCACTTTTCCCCAAAACACGGGAATTGCTGTACTGCATGCCTCACTCTTTCTCGGCACGAACTTTAGGTGCGCACGCATAAGACCAAAAACCCCTAATCCGAAGGATTAGGGGTTTTTGGTCTTTGCTCCGCTCGGCCTGTGAGGCCTTGCGCAAGGCGCCCCGAAAGTTGTGCCTCAACGAGGGGTGGTAACTACCGCATCGACACCTTCAAAGAAAGATCGAGTGCTTTTGCAATACGTCCAAGTGTCTGGAGGGAAGGGTTTCCATCACCCCGCTCAAGTCGTGAGATAACAGGTTGGCGACTGCCAATAGCATCAGCAAGTTGTGTCTGTGACCACCCACGCCTAATGCGCTCTCGAATAATAGTTCTCACTATCTCATACTCAGGTTCAAGCGCCTTGTACTCAGTCGCAATAGCGGGGTCTTTGAGCGCTTGTGCTTTAAATTGTTTGAATGTAGTTGTCATAGTGAATTAAATATAACTTATAAGTTATATCAATGCAAGTTGTTCATAATGGCTCTTGCAGTCGTAAGTTCTTTTTCAGGAGTCTTTTGAGTTTTCTTGATAAAAGCATGTAACAAAAATGCACTGTTTTTATGGAAACAATACAATATTCTAATTTCACGTTTGCCTCGGATGCGAAGTTCTAGAAGTCCATTTTCCAGATATTTACTGTGCGGCATTCCTAAATCGTTTCCGAATTCCTCTAAAAGTTCAATAGTTTTGATTACTTTAGCAATTTCCTTTGGTTGAAGTGATTCAATAAATGTCTCTACAGAATCGAGGAGAGTTATTTGCATATACAACTATTGTACCGCACCCAGCATTCCTGTAACATATAGGTATTGTTGGCTTCGGCCTCCGAGATTGCCCCGCGAAAGCGGGGCTTTCGATTGTATATAAACAACCTCCCAAGACTCGTTGAGACACAACTTTCGAGACGCCTCGCGGACTCCCCCAGGGGAGGAGCGGAGCAAAGACCAAACCGCCTAATCCACAGGATTAGGCGGTTTGGTCCTAAGCGTGCATATCGAAAGTTCGTGTCGAAGAAGAGTCAGACAGCCAAACATCGCCCTATACCCGTCATCAAACTCCAACACAAAACCTCATAAAAGTCACATTACAATAAAGGGCAAAATGGCGTATACTGTCCATAAGATTTGCTCCCATTATAAAAGTCACTTATAAGACGGTATGGACACAAAAGACACATCCTATCAGACAAAACAGCAACTCAGAATAGCGGATGATGTAGAGTTTTATAAATATATTTTCAAAAAGACAGAAAAGATTGTCTGTGCCGTCTTTTATATACTCAATGCAGACACGCGAGAAGGACAAAACGACATCATTGTGCGTGACGCAGAGGAGTCCGCAAAGACCCTCCTCGATGTCGTATTGCTCGCCCTCCGCTCCCCCCGCTCATACGTCGATGTCCACGCACGGGAAATTCAACATGCGCTCCTTATTCTCGAGAGTAAGCTCCGCATCCTCCACGCTTCCCGTACCCTTCGCGAAGGGTACCTAGAGGTGTTTGTGAATGAGATTGATACTGTGCATCGTACACTCCGGAAATACATCGAAGTACCTGATCGCAATCCCTTCACCTTTGAGGAGGTGCGCGTAGAGCGCAAAGAGGAAAAGCGAAAAGCACTCCCGCAAGAGAGGAGAAGTGAAACCATCACCACACGAGAAACCCCAATCCTTTCCCGCAGAGAGCGCATCCTCAGCATCATAAAGGACAAAGGTGAGGCGAGTATCAAAGACATATCCACAAGCATTACGGACTGTAGCGAAAAGACAATACAGAGGGAGCTTATAGACATGATAAAGGACAGTATAATACTTCGAGACGGTGAGAGAAGGTGGAGCAAGTACAAGGTAGCGTAAGGGACAGAGCGTCGGCTACGAAAGGACACAACGGAGGTCGTTTCTCTAGGAATGAGGTACGAATGACGGAGAGGTGCGACCTCAGTTGTGTCCTTAACAGGCAGTGAAGGTGTGACATTGGCACTGTCTTTCAAAGACACCAATGGTGACACAAAACCGCGTAAGAACTGTGTATGCTGTTCGTCATAAATGGGAGAAGGGAAGTGTGGATTTTGCGTACGGAGGTGCGACCTTGAGGAGACTCGTCAGAGTCGGAAAAGGTCGTTCCTCGGTAGCAAAATTGACTTTACGAGCGTATCCTCGTACACTTTTCCGAACATTCGCTTTTAGATACTTGTGTATAGATATACACAGTTTCCACAGGCAGAATGGGGTGTAGTATCCCAATTATTCGGTATACTATATCTATACACGCAATAAGCGCGCTTTTTTTTAAGCAAGTAAATGCGGAGGTATTTTGTTTTTTGAAAACGTGAACTACATGTTCACTACATAAAAGTATGCAGACGCATACATGTACCTTTCTTTTTACGCGAAAGGCTGAAAAGCATGGGATGCTTTTCAGAAGGTTGTCGATATTTTGACGTAAGGAAAAATATCATACAACCTAAACAGCCCCTGTAAGGGGAGACCTAATTAAGTAAAAAGAATCCCCGCCCATCCTTCTCCCGTTACGTTTAGTTAATTCCGCATCTCAGTCTTATATTGTAGCTAATCCATCATATATGCGGGTGTCGACCCAACATCGCATGCGCATAGCACGCTTTGTACACATATATATGGAATAGTGATATTCGTGAACAGTCCTTCGACGGGTTGTTCGCAAATAAGAATTAATTCTTATTATTAGAATAAACAAGTTATAAATAGTTTTATTTATGAACATTACAGCAAAA
>CAYRMF010000006.1:0-2936 GCA_964425475.1 uncultured Candidatus Saccharibacteria bacterium
GATAGTACCAGAAAAATTGCTTTGTTCCAATGAATATATATCAGTGCGTGAAGCTCACCAAGTGTCTTTTCACTACACTTCCTTCTTCTCTATTTTTTGCACTATTTCGTCTATGTGTTGACGATGTCGTTCTCCATAGTCAATATGAAAATCGAGGTAGGGAATATGACGGAGGCGCGCATTATTTTTGATATATGTGCGAAGTTCGCCACCCTTTCGCTTCAGAAAAATAAGGGAATCTTCTTGTGCTGAGTCTGGGATGGTCGTGAAAAAGATATCGACGTGACGAAAGTCGGGTGAAATAATAACATTTGTTACCGTGATGAGTGGGTTGTGATTTGCTTCTTCTCGTATGAAGCGAGCGACTACTTCCATGAGGATGGAACGCGCTTTGTCCTGTTTGCTGTATTCCATGGTGTTAGGTGATTACGATATCAAATGCTTCGATATAATCTCCGGGTGCGATATCCACCTTTGAATCAAGTTGCATACCAAACTCGCCATCTTTGATACTACGGACGTTTGATTTTTGTTGTTGAAGATTTTTGAGTATGCCTCGTCCGAGTTCAATATCGCGACGCATAACACGGACATGTTGATCCTGAGAAAGTGTACCGTCTTCAAGACGTCCACCGAGCACATGGGTATTTTTTTGGAGACTAAAGTGTTTGAGTATTTTTGCCTTTCCGGTAATACGCTCCTCTTCCTTCTTTGGTGTGCGGGCCTTGAGTGCAGTCTCAAGCCACTCTGAAAGCTTGTAGATAATGTCAAAAGTCTGAATAGCAACACCAAGTCGTTCTGCAAGCTCCACAGCACTTCGGTCTGGCTTTACGTTGAATCCAACAATAATCGCGTTTTCTGTCGCGCTCACATTTTGCACATCGTTTGCGGTAATGGTGCCGACACCGGTACCGATAACGCGAACACAGACTCGATCAGATTCACACTTGTGGAGTTCATGCTTGATAGCATCAATCGTCCCAAGGACATCGGCCTTGATGAGGAGGGGGATAGTGGGGAGGTCTGAGGAAACGTTTGCGGGAGCTTTCGGTGCTGCATTTTTGTGAGCAAGTATGAGCGTTTCAGCTTCTTTTTTATTTTCTACCATTTCAAATGATTCACCGACACTGGGTACTTCATTCCATCCAACAATACCGACAGGTTCCGAAGCGCTCGCCTCACTGATGGTTTTACCCGACCAGTCTTCCATAATACGTACGGGGGCATAGCTTGTTCCTGAAACCACAAAATTGCCAGAACGAATGACACCATTTTTAATCAGAAGTGTTGCGGTACTTCCACGTTTTTCATCGAGCTTACCTTCAATGACGCTTCCGGTTGCGCTCGCGTTTGTGTCGGTGGTGAGCTCTGCGAGCTCTGCAGTGAGGAGGAGTAGGTCGAGGAGCTCATCGACACCCTGACCGCTTTTTGCAGAGATAGCAACCCATGAGATATTTCCACCCATGCCCTCTATGTATATCTCATGTTCAATAAGACTTGATTGTGTGCGAATGAGGTCTGCTCCAGGCTTGTCAATTTTGTTGATTGCGACAATGTACGGGATACCTGCTTTTTGTATGCTCGTGAGTGCTTCCATTGTCTGGGGCTTCACCCCATCCTCTGCAGAGACAATAAGAATAGCGATGTCGGCTACGTCAGCTCCACGTAAGCGCATTTGCTGAAATGCTTCATGGCCGGGAGTATCGAGAAAGGTGACTCGTTTCTTAACGCCCTCTTTTGTGGTGTGGTCGACACAATATGCGGAGAGGTGCTGAGTGATACCACCCGCCTCGCCTGCGACGATGTTTGATTTGCGGATATAGTCAAGAAGTGTCGATTTTCCATGGTCAATATGCCCCATAATGACCACTACGGGGGGTCGTGTTTCGATATGTTGTTGTGCGGTCTTTGGTGTTCCCATGGCAGGTGGTATTAAAAACGCCCTAAAAGGCGAGAGACGAGTATTTGTGTTGTGGAGTATAGCAGATATTTACACTTTGTATACCCTGTGACATTATTTTGTGATGATATCTTGGTTTTCTAGAAGACACGAAACAAAACGTATCCACCTCGACTTCGCATCGGCCACACCAGTCCATGCGGATGTGTTTTCCGCGATGCGACCCTATTTTTCAGAGATGTGGGCAAATCCGAGCTCGATATACGCTGAAGGTGTTCGTGCGAGAGAGGTGATTGAATCCCATCGCACGGAACTCGCGCGCGTGCTCAATGTGCGCCCGAGCGATGTGACATTCACGAGCGGTGGTACAGAGGCGAACAACCTCGCACTCATTGGAGTCGTGGAGGCAGAGCACAGAAAGGGGCGCGCGTATGCAGATATGGAAATTATCGCGACGCGCATAGAGCATCCGTCCATTATGGAGACACTGGCACACCTTGCAGAACGCGGTGTGGTGATTACTTACGTGCCCGTTGATGCGGAGGGGCTCATTGAGATGAAAACTTTTGAGACGCTTTTGAATACAAAAACAGTACTCGTGACTTTCGCGTACGTAAATTCGGAAATTGGCGTCGTGCAAGATGTGAAAAAGATTACACGATTGGTACGAAAGTGGAATGCGGAGCACGATACACATGTCTACACGCACACTGATGCATGCCAGGCACCACTCTGGCTCCCGTGCACACTCGACATGCTCGGGGTGGATATGATGACTCTGGATGCGGGGAAGTGCTACGGGCCGAAGGGTGTGGGGGTGCTCGTCCATCGACAGTGGGTGGAGATAGCGCCCGCCACCATGGGTGGCGGGCAAGAGGCGGGACTGCGCTCAGGGACCGAAAACACGGCGCTCATTGTGGGGTGTGTGCGCGCACTCGTGCGGGCAGATGAGGGATGGCGGTCGCGGGGGGGGGCCCCCCGCGCGCAGACCGGCCGCCCCCCCCCCCACCCGGAGGGGGCGCATGCCAACAGAGGG
>CAYRMF010000006.1:2946-12646 GCA_964425475.1 uncultured Candidatus Saccharibacteria bacterium
GGCGCCCCCCCCCCCCCCCGGGTGGGGGGGGGGGGGGGGGCCCCCCGGGGGGGGGGGGGGTGGGGGGGGGGGGGCGCCGCGGGCCCCCCCCCCCCCCCCCCCCCCCCCGCCTCCTCACACTCCTTCAGGAGGCAATTCCAAGCAGTGTCGTAAACGGCAGTTGCGCATCACGTGTCGCCAACAATGTGAACATCTCCATTCCCGGTCTCGACACTGAGTATGCGGTCATCTGGCTCGATGCGCGAGGAATTGCAGTCTCCACACGAAGCGCCTGTGGCGCACAGGGAAGTACCGGCTCTCACGTGGTCCGCGAAATGACTCACGACGAAGCACGCGCGACCTCGACACTCCGCTTCACTTTGGGTGAAGCGAGTAATGTCGGTGACCTCTCTCACGTTGCTGACTTACTGAAAGAGTACCTCAACCTCATGGACCCGTACCGAATTTGACTTTTCAGCATTAGTGTCGTAATCTCCGATATAGATACAAAGGTTATTCTTCACACCTTATTTTAAGTGAAGTTGTTATTTCAAAGGAGACTTGAAGTGAATCAGGCCTATATACAGCGGTTCGCAGAATTATTCCTTAGCTTGACGGGAATCAGAGCAGAAGATGCGATAGTCGGCGACGACGGGTGGGTCTTCGTACCGCCTGAAATGAACATGGACGAGAAGTTGAAGTACGCCCGTGAGACCATCAAGGCGCTTGGTTGGCGGGAACACCTTGAAGACGACAAACTTGTCGGCTGGTGGGTCAAACCATGGAAAAACATCGAGCCAGGGTTCGTGGCACTCACCCTTAGCGATGACGGAGCGAAGAGCTTCACTTACCTGAAGGATGGGAAACCTGGGCAACGGCATGTGTACTTCATCGATCGCATCCAAACTGGCGGTATCACTGGCGCTCCGATGTTGCTTGGTCAATTTGTCTTCGAGTTCGAAGGTTCTCCAGCAGAGGCATTGCGCATGTCTCCTTGTGGATCGAATCGGATTTACTATCCACGCGACAGAAGGGTTGTGAGTTATGACCCACTGACCGAAGAAGAGCGTCAAGACACCGAGAACCGTCTTCGTAAACTGGCCGAGACGTATCCAGCAGAAGTCGTACAGCTGGCTCAGAAATCCGTTTTTGCTATTGAACGATTGGTTCAAGCTCTGTGACCAAATGTGTCAACGAATCCCCATCGAGTAGCGAAAGCGAAAGATGGGGATTTTTTATCAGGTTTGGCATGGTTTGGTGCTCGAAAAATTAATTTCTTAGAATGGTAAGAAACTACAGAAAGTGATATCCTGCGCACCGTAAAAGAAATTCAGGATTACGTTGCACTCATGGGTAGAGTGAAGAGATAGATAAGGGCTGGTGGGGTGGGGGCGTGGGATTGACAATAATTCCATACTGGGGTATAAACGCAAGTGAATGTCCAGCTCATTGACATATCAAAGTTTCAAAATGTTGTTCTCAGGGTTTAAAACCCAGAAAGGAAATAATCGTGGGACAAATCATAGAACTCGACCCCCGTGTCGTACCAATTGAAAAGAGGTTGAAAATGGTAGGCACGGCTGTTGTAGCTGTTGCCGCTTCCGGGGTTGTGATTGTTGGAGGCCTCTCCGCCATTGCAGCCGTTGGGATTGGTCTAGCTGCGCTCGCAGCTGTCAATCTCGGCATTCCTGTGGGCGCACGATACATCGCACTCAAGAAACAACAGTCACTGACGGCTCTTGCTGAGGAGTTTTCCGAAGAGACCATCCGCGAGGATGAACGTCAGGAAGGTGAACGTATCGGGGTGCTTGAAGATCAGTACAAGAAAAATCGTGCCGAGCTAGAGGGAGCTCAGGAAGTTCTGCGTGCAGAACTTGCTGGATCAAGCGAAGAGACAGCGGGTTTGATCAATGCCCAAGTCGAACAGCTTCAACTGGTCATCGAAAGCGGAGAAGAAGCCCTTCTTCAACGCAAGCACGATTACGAAGAGCTCAAGAAGCAGAATCGACTCCTGATTGCATTTCACCGGTCTTCGTTGGCTCTTGAAAATTCCCAAGCAGCCGAGCGGAATTCGGAGGAACTTCAGAGAATCGAGACAGCACGGAATGCCATCAAGACGCGCATGCGCGCTGCTCTTGCGGGCCAGACCATCCAATCGATGAATCTCAAAATCCAGCGCAAGTTGGAAATGAAAGACGTCGCAATGCTTGGCAACAGTCAACCCGTCAAGCTTCAACCCGCCATCATCACTGCCAAGGAGAAAGCTCGTGTTTCGGCTAATCGGTAGCATCGTTGTCGTTGTTGTCGTGGCTGTAAGCTGGTTTTTGTTTGGGGATCACGCCTCGAACAGTAACCAGAGCAGTCAATCTTCAAGTGCATCAAAGCCATCTGAACAAAGACCCGCCAATCCTGGCGACAAAAAGTTCAATTTCTGAGGAGAAATCAAAGATGAAGTCTCGCATCATCGCTTGCATCGTACTGCTTCTTTCCGCCAATATCGCCTTCGCACAGTCCTCATCCCTTGCCTTCGCCTCTGGTGAAAGCAAGAAGGGCTACGCCAAGATCTTCGGCAACATCAACACGGTGTGTAATTCGGTCGTCCCTCTGAAGGAAGTGAACACTACCGGTGGACTCGACAATATCACCACGCTGGTGGACAAAGGGGCTACCGTGGGTATCTCGCAAATCGACACCTGGCAGTCCCTGGCTGGTGGAGATGAAGCGGTTGGGCGTCTCAAAGCAGTCGTTTCGCTCAATTACAACCTGATGCACATCGTCGTGCAAAAGGATGGTTTCAAAGCCGGTCGCGAATGCACAGGAAAGGAAGCCTTCGGCAAGTGCATCGCAGGCGATTGGAAACCAGTCATGAAGGTCATTGAGTCGGAGACAGACCTTGTTGGGCTGACTGTCGCAGCTGTTGGCTCTGCTCAAGTACTCGCTCGTACCTACCTCAACAAGAAGCTGAAGCTTGGAGTCATCGTCGATGATGTGGATGCCAAGCCGAACAGGTCTGGCGACCAGATTGCCTTCGACAAGTTGAAGGCTGGTCAGGTACACGCCGTCATCACGATGGCTGCATATCCTGCTGGTCCCACTTCGGTCGGCGGATTGAAGCCATCCGATGGTTTGACGCTTGCCAACTTCACGCAGCAGGGTGGTGGAGGATACCGAGTGGTAAAGAAGAACTACAAGAATATCGGCGCCTTCAACGTACCATTCCTTGCAGTTCCGAATATTCTTTGGGCGCGTCCAGTGGATCCGAATGGTCCGGCTGGCCAGCAGATTACCGCGCTCAAGGGATGCCTGGTGGCAAACCTGAAGAAGTTCCAGGACTCTGAGGAGTTTGAACCCAGCTGGGCGGATGCAACTCTCGTGTTGCCCGACGACGTTCCTGTGTGGACTGGCGTCATGGCAAGTACGCCAGCCCCCATTTCGGTGGAAACCCCGACCAAGAGGAAGTAACCGTTCTTCGCTAGCGATTCATTGCTAGCATAGGCCCCAAGCGCATGTCGTGAGACAGCAAATGCTTGGGGCTTTATTTTTTATATGTTGATAATCAGAACAATCTGCTGTTTCATTGTGAACACTTAACTTTATAAGTGTTCGGTTAGCAAGATGTGTGTGCCAGAAAATAATTTGACTTATTAAAATAACATTGTATTATTGCGTATACATTGTTTTATAAGTGTGCATGACGGGGAATAGTAGCGGTAATGACAGTCGCCTCGCGTATAATATACATACCTATGCCAAATTTTCACAATTTCACATCACGCGCAAAAGAAGCCATACGGAAGGCACATGAACTCGCCATTGAGCGTGGGCAAAACCATGTGAGCCCCACGCACCTGCTCGTGGCACTTGTCATGCAGGACGAAAATACCGTCATCTCACTACTCGATCGTCTCGATGTCGACATTATTGCGTTTACCGACCTACTCCTCGATGCGCTCGAGGGCCCTATGGGTTCCACTATGTCGCAATCGTACCAGCTCTACCTGACCCCAGACCTCGCGCAGGCACTCGAAGAGTCGGGTCGCATTGCACAGAGTCTCAATGATTCCTATGTCGGTGTTGAGCACCTCTTTCTCGCACTCCTCGAACACCCCGGGCCTGCTGGTGAAGTGATTGAACGGGCACACATTGATAAAAAGAAAGTACAGAATGCCCTCCGTGAGGTACGTGAACACAACATAGATGATGCACAGACACCAAAAAAGTATCGTGCACTTTCAAAGTATGCGCGCAATCTCACCAAGCTCGCTCAGGAAAACAAACTCGACCCGGTAATCGGTCGTGACGCAGAGATACAGCGTGTTGTCCAAATACTCTCACGACGCACCAAAAATAACCCTGTCCTCATTGGAGAGGCAGGTGTGGGAAAAACTGCAATCGCTGAAGGGCTCGCTATCGCTATTGTGCAGGGAAATGTTCCCGAATCAATTCGTGAAAAAGAGATTCTCTCACTCGACCTCGGACTCCTCATTGCGGGTACCAAGTTCCGCGGTGAATTTGAAGAGCGTCTCAAGAATGTCATGAAAGAAGTGGAGCAGGCACAGGGTATGGTGATTCTCTTCATTGATGAGCTCCACACTATTGTGGGAGCAGGGCAAGCAGAGGGCTCTATGGATGCTTCGAATATGCTGAAGCCCGCTCTCGCGCGCGGTGAGATGCGTGTCATCGGTGCAACGACCTTGAAGGAATACCAAAAGCACATTGAACGTGACCCCGCGCTCACGCGACGCTTCCAACCTGTGTATGTGAACGAGCCATCAATAGAGGATGCAATTGCAATTCTCCGTGGTGTTGCAGAGAAGTATGAAATCTATCACGGCGTGCGCATTACCGACGACGCGATTGTGTCTGCGGTCAATCTTTCGAGCAGGTACATCACCGATCGTTTCTTGCCTGATAAGGCAGTCGACCTCGTCGACGAAGCTGCTTCGGCACTCCGTATTTCACTCGAGAACAAGCCGGACGAACTCGTTATTGCCGACAGAGCGATACGTCGTCTTGAGATTGAGCGCGAGGCGCTCCGAAAGGAAGAAGAGACATCTGAACATAAGATAAAAATAAAAACACGACTCAAGGAGATTGAACACGAAATAGGCGAGCTGAAGCAAAAGACTTCAGTGCTTGAGACAAAGTGGAACAACGAAAAAGATGCGGTTGGGGAGATACGCGAAATGAAGAAGTCACTCGAATCACTTCGCCTCGAAGCTGATTCTGCTGAAGCGAGTGCCGACCTCACCCGTGCTGCAGAAATTCGCTACGCGCGTATTCCACGAATTGAAAAGGATTTGGAAGCAAAGTCTCAGAAACTGAAAAAACTGCAACGCACCCGTCGATTGCTCAAAGAAGAAGTGACCGAAGAAGATATTGCGGGAGTGGTTTCGCGGTGGACGGGTATCCCGGTCTCACGCATGCTCGAAGCAGAGGCGAAGAAACTGGCGCGTATTGAAGAAGTCCTCACCGAGCGCGTCGTGGGGCAGAGTAATGCGGTGAAGCGAGTGTGTGATGCAATCAAACGCTCACGCGCGGGAATCTCCGACCCCAATCGCCCGATTGGTTCATTCCTTTTCCTTGGGCCGACCGGTGTTGGAAAGACCGAGCTCTCCCGCGCGCTCGCTGAATTTATGTTCAATGACGAGAGTGCCCTCGTGCGTATCGATATGAGTGAATACATGGAGAAGCACTCTGTCTCTAAAATCATTGGTTCACCGCCGGGGTACGTAGGGCATGAGGAGGGAGGGTCCGTGACGGAGCTCGTGCGCCATCGCCCATACTCGGTCATTCTTCTCGATGAGATTGAGAAGGCACACCCCGAGGTGTTCAACATCCTTCTCCAGGTACTCGACTCAGGTCACCTCACCGACGCGAAGGGTCGCAAGGTGAATTTCAAAAACACCGTCATCATCATGACTTCCAACATCGGCGCGGAGCACATTGACCGTATGAGTAAGTTTGGATTCATGAGTCACTCTGACGAGGCGACACAGTACGAGCAGGCAAAGGATAAGGTGCTTGAGAGCTTGAAAAACTTCTTCCGTCCCGAGTTCCTCAATCGTCTCGATGAGATAATCATCTTTGATATTCTCTCAAAGGAAACCATCCGCAACATTGTGGGATTGCAGGTGAAAATGGTAATCGACCGACTTGCACAGAAGGAAATTCAACTCTCAATTTCTGAAGAGGTGATGGATTACATTGCGAAGGAGGGGTACGACCCCAAGTTTGGCGCACGTCCGCTCAAGCGCGTCATCCAGTCAAAGATTCTCACACCGGTCGCCTCCATGATGATTAACGAAGGCATGCTCCAAGGGGGAACGGTATCAGTGACGATGAAAAAAGATGAGCTTTCGTTTGATGTAAAGAAAAAGGGGAAGAGCGAACCGAGGAAGACACGACAGAAAGTAGCAGAAGCAGTTGCAGTGTAAGGAAGAAGAAAAGCCCCGCGCGTCTATAACGTGCGGGGCTTTTTGAACTTCGTGGAACTGAGGTCACATCGACACAGGAATGTTGATGACGCCGGTCACTTTGAGGAGTGTGAGCGTACCGAGGACGATGAGTAGGCCGGCGATAATCTCTCGCAAACGCCATTCTGCGAGTTTTTTCGTTGTACTTGCACCGAGTCGACTTGCGAGGAGAGAACCGATGGTGAGCGCGACGATGATATCCCACCGCTCGATACCGTGGAAATACCAGTACCCCAAAAATCCCGCTATACAGATTGGCCCCTCGGAAAACGTCGTGACGCTCACCGCTTTCTTGTGCTCACTGCCGAGCATCATCTGCCCACCGGTGACGAGTGGCCCAAAGCCACCACCTGAGAGGCCCTTGTTGATTGCAGAGACAAAACCGACAAATACCATTTTCCACGGCTTGTGCTCAAAGGTAAATCCGATGAGGACGAGGCACCCCATAATGAGGACGAGGAAACCGATGTAGGTACTCAGAGTCTCTTTCGTGAGCCAGGTCACCCCCGCAAATGAAGCAAAGAGTGAAGCGAGGATACCGAGTGATGAAATCCAGAGCACTGTTTTGATATCCGGTGAGAGTTTTCCATTTACGCGGGAGAAATTTGCGTTTTCGAGGCTGTGGTGGAAGTAGCTCGCCGAGAGCCCGCCCACCGCCTGTGAAAAGAGTATCGCGGGGACCACAATGAGTGGTGATAGTCCAAAAATGATAAGGATGGGCGAGAGTATGGTGCCGTAGCCCATACCGAGCGACGAGTCAATCCATTCGCAAAAGAATGCGAGGAGGATGAGCGCGATGAGCACGATAAGTGTAGTTGTCATTGTGTAACTCCTGTACGTGATGTGTAAGAACTTCTCATACGACTATATCCTTGTAACTCGAAATTGGGAAGAATGGTGACATACCTATACAACGTGCAAAGGTACGTGTCTATGTGGAATTCGTGGTTGACTTCCGTGCTGTGCATGATTGAATTAGTGGAATAATCATAATGAATTATATATATGGGAGTGTTTGAATTATTTGGGGGACACAAGCCTGAGGAAGAAAAGAAACGAGGTGAGGGCCGTGATGATGTAAATGTTTGGGTAGATGGGATTTCTGGTAAAGGGGGTACAGAAGCAACACCAGACGCCACGGTTCTACCAGATGAAGAGCCAATAGATGAAGTTAAAAATAACGAGGTGTGGAAAGAGATTGCCGACAGAGGGACATTGGTCGAGGAAAAACCGAGCGATCATACGTATACCGCTGACAGTACAGTTTATCAAGTTGGAAAGGTGGCTATAGAATCTGAAAAACGAAAACCACTAGCACCAGAACTTGTACTGCCAGATTCTGAACTGGATGCAGACGATGAACAAGGACCAGAAGATGAACGACTCGCAGCGTAAGGACACGAAAAAGTAAACAAAGACGCGAGGCCTCTGGCCTCGCGTCTTTGTTTGCCTTTTTTTCAAATACGGTTATTATCACCGAGGACGTATTTTGTATAAAGGAGAAACACAATGTATCTTGATGAACAACTCCCTCCCCTCCGCGGGGAAGGATTTTGCCCCGAATGTAACGCATGGATTGACCTCGGCATGGACGATTGGTTTCCCGAGCACCAACGAGAGGGAACGGGTGAGGCGTGCCCACAAACGAACTACGTTCCGGAGGAGCGACGGTACGTCATCGAAAACCGAGCCGAAGCGGAGCAGGTAAGAAAGTTTCTGCTCGCACAAAAAGGGCACTGCTTGTTTTCAGACGGTCCACACTCAGCTTCATGTAGGGATGGAAGACGTTGCGAGCACCTCACTCGCCTGTACTACCAAGCGCTCGCGCGGTTCGATTCTTCTCGAAAGGAGACATTTGCAAATTACCGCTGTGAACCACCCCCACTCTCCACAGAGGGGAGGTGCATTCATTGCAGTGAGTGGTATCTGCTCTCACGCGAAAAAAGTACGGAACCATCGCTTCTCGGTACACTTTGTGAACACGATTTATATCCAGTCAAAGAGACGAGATATGTGATCCAAACGGCTGATGAGGCGTTTGATGTTTCGACGTTTTTGACGAATAGGCACGGCAATTGCGAAGCCCGAAAGCATGACGAAACATTATTAGTGCAGAGTGATACCGCATGTTGCAGTGAGTTTCTGCGGTACACTGATGCACTTGCGCGTTTCGTTCTTGCACGATCAGACCAGATACAAAAGGTTGTGTTCGCGTAGCTGAACATTTCGAAACTGCAACCCCGTGCCATGGCACGGGGTTTGTCTTTATCAATCAAACCTGTTTACAGGTGAGTAGACAGCGAGGGTGATGAGTGCTTTCATTGTACTATGCGAAAATATATACATGGAGTGACTATTGTGCTCCTCGCGCTCTGCGCGATTGTGCCACTTTTGTTTGTAATCATGAAAGACAAGAAAAGTGATGCTCCTATTGTAGAGACGCCGATTGTAGAAGAAAAACCTGTAGCTCCGAAGACACCAAAGGACATCACCTACACCATTGATGGTCAACAGTACACACTCACAAATGGAAAAGCGGAAGTCCCTTCCTCCCCCGGCTCAGCGAGTATGACCATAGTATCTGTCTTTGGTGAGCCAGTCTATGGCGACCTCGATGCCGATGGGGATGAAGACTCGGCAGTACTGCTCACTCTGAGTGGCGGGGGGAGTGGTACCTTCTACTATGCAGTGCTCGCGCAGAAAACCGACACCACCTACATGAGCACCAACGCGCTCCTCCTCGGCGATCGCATTGCTCCACAGACCGTGGAAATTCAGAGTGGACGCGCAGTATACAATTATGCAATCCGCAGAGAGGGTGAGCCGATGACCACCGCCCCCTCAATCGGTAAGAGTCTGTGGATTCAGTTCGATACAGCAACGGGGCAAATCGGTGAGTGGGTGAAAGATTTTGAAGGGGAAGCAGACACTGCAAAAATGAATCTTCGCATGAAGAAGTGGGTATGGGTAGAGAGCGTCGACCAAGGTGAATACATACTTCCAAAAGAGAAGGGGACATTCACGCTCACCTTTACCGATGATGGACGCGTGTCGGTGGGAACAGATTGCAACAGCATGGGTGGGACGTACACCGCGAAGGGGAGTGCGCTCACCTTTGGGCAAATGATGTCGACCCTCATGTACTGCGAGGGTTCACAGGAGACGATGTTCAGCGCGATGCTCACCGCGACGACTGAGTACCGATTTACGAATAAGGGGACACTTGAATTGCAGTACGGGGAAGG
>CAYRMF010000006.1:12746-25817 GCA_964425475.1 uncultured Candidatus Saccharibacteria bacterium
CGACTGAGTACCGATTTACGAATAAGGGGACACTTGAATTGCAGTACGGGGAAGGTGGTGTCGCGACGTTTCGCTAGGACAAGCGAGCATACAGTCGCTCAAGATAACACCTCGAGGAGAACCATACACGATTAATTTGCTTGAGATATGAATGAATCATTCACACCTAAGATGACCGAAGCGCCTGAATTAAATACAGAGAAATCACAAGAAGAAATCTATCGTAAGTGCTATGAGAATAAACCTCCCGCAGAGCCAAAGATGTTCCATCGAAATGCTGAAGGAGAGGTGGAATCACCATTAAAATTTCCTCCCATACCCATACGTGTTTCAGAGGAGACACTAGCAGAAATCAAAGAAAGTGGAATATACACAGCAGTTGATTTTGAATATAGAGGACTAGCAAAGCGCTTCAAAAAGCTTGAGGGTGGGAATGATATCAATAGCGAGTGTATGGTGAGTTGCTGTATGCGTGCGGAGGGCGACAATAATAGAATAGACACAATGATTGCAAGTATTGCGCAAGGAGACTGGGAGCCAGCAAGAATTGAACATCTGCTCATTCTTTCATGGACGAACCCTGATTTGTTTAATGATCCTATTGTTGCTTTAGGTTCAGAAATAAAGCGAAGCGGAAATGTTCCCTGCGTTCAATTGGTGAATGGAAAGTTGGAATATCACGAGCATAGTAGGCACTGTGGCTTTAATAAGAACTTCTCTTTTCTAATTGTACAAAAGTAGAAAAAGCTTGACCCCTGTCTCTTGTATAAAACGAAAAACAGCTCCAGCTGGGAAGACAACCGGAGTTGTTTTCCCGCTGGGGCTGGGCTACTTGAAGAACAGGGTCACAAGCCCGATTACCGAGATCGTAAACCAGACGAGCTGTGCCTTCGTGACTGATTCTATCCGAGTCGCAATCTCGTCCTCCTTTTTACCTAGGGTCTTGCCTCGATGAAGAATCTATGTCCTTGAAATTTTAAAAAGAAAATGTATAGTCTTTGTAGCTTCACCCCAACCACCCGTTCGTCAATCACTTGGAGATGTCAGATGAAAAACGTTCTTCGTAATTTTGTAACAGCAGTCCTCGTATGCCTCTTTCTCTCTGGTTGTTTCGCCCCAGGCCTGCTCACCATGCCACTCAATATCTTGGCTGCTGGCGCAGTGGGCAAGTCAGCACAGGAACGCAAGGCAGATGAATGCGCAAATATCGAAATTCAGGCAGAGAAGGAAAAGCTGTCAGCAATCGAGACGCGCCGCCGCCTCACTGCCTCGAACTGCCCGATACCGCGGTGATGTTCACCGAAAACGATAGCCAGCAACCACCGCTGGCTATTTTTGATTATTCGAGAAGGTTATGGAGATGTAATTTGTCTTGAGAACTCTGTTGTTTACGGTTCACATACTCGAATGTGTATTATTCCACCCGACACCTGTTTGGGTTCTGCTCCTCTTTGACTACGAGCCCATCTTCCATGTATACGAGGCGATTGCAGTATTTTGTGTACTCTTCTTCATGGGTCACCATCACGATTGTTTGCCCATTGCAGTTGAGGTGACCGAGGAGGTCGATGATGGCGTTGCCCGAGATGCTGTCGAGGTTGGCAGTCGGTTCATCGGCAAAAATAATCTTCGGATTGCCCGCAATGGTGCGCGCTACCGCGACACGCTGTTGCTCACCACCGGAGAGCTGTGCGGGGAGATTATTGTACTTATCGGGAAGACCCACGGCCGTAAGCGCATCTTGTGCGTGTCGCTTCGCTTCTTCCCACGACTGGTTTTTCATGAGGAGCGGTACGATGACATTTTCTCCCGCACTCAAGTCGGGTACGAGTGCATAATCTTGAAAGATGTATCCCAAGGTATTGAGGCGGAACTGGGTCTGCTCGTGTTCGGAGAGCTCACTTACCGTTATGTCGTTTATCGTGAGCGTGCCCTCAGTCGGGCGATCGAGGACCGAGAGTTGATACATGAGGGTCGACTTACCCGCACCCGACTTTCCCATAATCGCCATGAAGTCACCCGCGTGGACATCGAGGGTAATGCCTTTGAGCACATGGGTCACCAAGTCGCCGGTGCCGAATGTACGATGAATGTTGTTCGCGGAAATGAGTGCCATATACTATTTGCGTCCAAGGATTGAGTTAAGGGTGTTCTGTCGCGTGATGAGCCATGCGGGAAGGAAACCGGCAATGAGGGTAATCACAAAGAGTGTCAGGAATTTGTAAAAGGTGCTGAGGGGGTCGGCGACGAGGATACCGTCACTGAAGGGGAATTGGATTGGATTCACATCAAAGTAGGGAACGAGAAAACCGTAGGTCACGAGTGCACCAATTCCCGAGCCCACGAGTGCATAGAACGCAGCTTGGAGGACGTACGCGATTTCAATGGCACGCTCAGAGACGCCGATGCCCTTGAGGATACCAATGTATCTCCTCCGCGAGAGGGCATTGATGAAGATGATGATGAAAATGGTGATTGAGGCGACCACAATACCGATAGAGCCGGTGAACGCGCCGAGGAGGTTGAAGGTGTCTTTCATGTCAATGAGAAACTTTGGCAGACTCTCTTCAAACGTCTGTATCTTTGCGTACTGCTCAATACCGCCAGCGACAAGTGCATTTTTGACCGCGACGTTTTGAGAAGGGGAATCGAGTCGTATCACAATCTGGTCGGCGTTTTGGTCGAGCTTACCAAAAAGGCGTCTGAACTCGCGCTCGGGGATGTACGTGTTTAAGCTGATTTCATCAACTTTTGAATTGACAATTCCTTTCACCTTCATTTCTTTTGAAATACCGTTCAGGGAAATGCGCACGGTGTCCCCTGGTGATACATCCGACACACTATCAAACACATCGCCAAACTTCTGGGCGTACTCTTTGAGGTAGTACACGCCGACGAGTATGTACCCCTCTTCGTCGGGATTGAGGTATTCTCCCTCAACAACGTACGTGCTGAGACCGGTCATCGCGTCTTCATTCTCGGGATTGATGCCGGTCAGAATGACCTGTGCCGTGTCGCGTTCGTTGCTCAAATCCCGTCGCTCTTCAAAATTCGCCTCAAGGAGCACACTCCCTTTGAGCCGAGCTGAGTATGACTCGAGCTCCGGATAGGTGTTGATTTCACGGATGATATTGGGAGTATTGAGAATAGATGCCTCACCAGCGAGTGGGGTGATGACAATGTCGCCAATGGAGCCCTCACGCACCGCGCGCTCCGCGCCGACGATGATACCCACCAGAATCCCCGAGAGCGCAATGAGATTGAGGAAGGTGAACATCATCACAAAGATGATGAGCATCGTCGTCCACGTGCTCGCACGCTGAATCTGCCTGAAGCCGAGAAGTAATCCGATACGAAGACTGCGCATAGTACGTTATGGGGCGACGATGGTGTCGCCTGGGTTGATACCCTTTACCTCAACATAGCCATCGTTTCCCTCAAAGACGAGTGTCACAGGAATTGATTGTGTGACTTTGCCATTCGGGAAGAGTACCGAGTGCGCATCACCCTCAGTCACGAGGAAGCGAGAGGGAATGCGCGTGACGTTTTCGTGAGTGTCGATGATGATGTCGATGTCTGCGTTGAGTCCACTCTGAAGCCACGAGGACGGTGCATCGAGCATGAGCTTTGTTTCAAAATAGGAGACACCGTCAATCTCGCGCGCGAGCGGAGAGATGAAGGTGATGCTTGCCATGAGGGTTTCGTCGACGCGCGCATCGAAGACGACGCGGGCTTTTTGTCCTACCATGATTTTGGTGACATCAATTTCGGGGACGAGTGCGGTGAGCTCAAAGATGTCTTTTGAAACCATGGTGATGACCGGTTCAAGTCCGACTGTTTCTCCAGACACTGGCGCAATATGTGTGATGGTGCCATCAAAAGGCGCTGTGAGTGTACGGTCTTTGAGCCCGGCTTGGATTTTTTTCACGCGCGCTTCAGCCTGAAGCACTCGCGCGCGTTCGCGCGCGAGTGCTTCCTCTCGTGGTGTTGCGGTGTCGAGAAGCGCGTTTTGTTCGGCGAGTTTGAGGTTTTGCTCCGCACTCCGCACCGCGTTATCGCGTTCGGTCTGCGCGAGAATGTATGCATTGTTGTTGGTGACGTAGGTACTGCTCTCTGTGTTCGGGATGGTGATGGTCCATTCAGCGTTGCTATACGAAGCACTTGGAGCAAATTGTATGGAGAGCCCACACGCCCCGAGTGCGCCGGGGGATTCGGTGTACGCAGTGTACGTGCCACTCTCGAGACCACTCAGACGGTATGAATAACCAGATTTTGAGCCGGAGCGAAAAATGGAGAGCGAGTAGGCCCCCGCACCACAGGTGTAGGTGCCGGTGACGGTGGGCGCGGTGTCGTCATTGTCTTTGTCTATCGGGCGCACTTCAAGGTCTGAGGAGAGCAGAGTGCGATACGCATTTCCCACCTTGTCATTTGAGGATTTGGTAACACGCGCGAGCTCTTCTTTCGCAATAGCAACCTTTGTCTGATTGACGTCGCGCTCCTCGGAGCTAATGCCGGTAATGAGCTCCCTCTGGTCTGCTTCCGCAATGGAGAGCGCAGCGCGGGCATCTTGGTACTCTGCAGTGAGTGCGTCGTGTTCGAGGACGACGAGTTCCGTACCCTGCGGTACAAAATCTCCCTCTGCAACCTTGATTGATTCAACAATACCTCCCTGAGGGAAGGAGAGGTCGGCGCTCTTTGTCGCGTTCATCGTGCCCGAAACGGAGATAACTTTGCTTACGGTACCGGTGTCGACAGTTGCGGTCACCCACGCAGGCACCGCGGTCCGCTTGTTGTGTACATACACTCCCGCGGTCACCACGAGGACGAGGAGAAAGAGAATACGAATCCAATGTGCACGAAAAAACGAGAGAACTTTTTGCATACGGTTAAGTATAGCGCACTGGATGGTATTTGGTATGTGTGAGAGAGGGGAATACGAACGGGTAAAATGAAAAAACTAATGACGTATGTCATTAGTTTTTTCATTTTGTCTGTTTGTTTCGTATGGACGAAAAGTAACAAAGGCATAGAAATTCAAATTTTTGTCCGTCCTCTTGGGCTCGGCGTCCAACTCTAGTTCGCTGACGCTCTCAAGAGTTACCTTTCTTACAGAAACTGTCCGCTCATCGGGTATTTTGTCTCGCTTTGCTCACAAAATTCCTCGATGAGTCTTGCGAAAATCCACTGGATTTTCTCACCCGCGGTTCGCGTAAAATAGTGCCCCGCACTATTTTACCGTGGCATTAGTAATAGCCACTCACATCGCGAACCGTTCGAGCTCAAGAGGACCTATCTACTTTTTTGCTCGCTTGTATGGAATAGATAAATAAATTCCGAGGTCTATATATTCAAATCTTTGTCCGTCCTCTTGGGCTCGAACCAAGGACCGCAGAGGTATATCGATTGAAAATTTCCTGTGTCCGCCCGCTAGGGCTCGAACCTAGGACCACGAAGGTATAAGCTTCGCGCTCTACCAACTGAGCTACAGGCGGACACAATAAACTTTCAACGATACAATGCCTCTTCTCGGAAAACAAATATTCGCTTCGCTCATGCTTGTTTCCTCGACTTGCATTGTAAGCTCTGAGCTCTAACCAACTGAGCTAAGGACGGACAAAAACTTTAATATATACAAAAATGTACGTCTGAAACTATAACGCAGTGGAGGGAGAATGACAACAATCGAGCATAGAAAAAGGCCAGAACAGAGTCTGGCCATTTTGGACAAGTTGCCATTGTCTAGGCTTCTTGGTACGGGTCTTGTCCGTCGCACGTCGGCGTTGTGCTATCCCGTTGCTAGGCGGTTTCCCCCCTAGCGTTAAATTCGAAGCATTGGCCTCTCCTTTCCCAATATTCGGTGGTTGTCCAGCGCCGGCCCACGTGGGCGGCGCTGGGTAGAACGTAGAACTATGTGGCGGTAGCCCTTCGGGTCCTTTGCCCAGCTCCAAAGTGGTTGGCTGGGGGGTAGGCGTACCGCCGTTTGGTGTGAGAGCGTCACACCGGCGTTTGACCAGTATTTATGGGGATGGTCGGCCCCTCTTACATCGTAGTCTGTACATATCTGCCAACTCCTGGCGGCTTGAGGATGCGAGCTTTCCATCGGTGGACCCGGTGGACCAGCTCAAGGATCGGAGTGCCCAAATGACGACTCCGGGCGAATTCATCGGTGCGATGGCAACGGGGCATCGTGCGCCCCTGCGAGCCGGATCGCGACCGATGAGGTGGGAGATGAACCCGGGGTGCTATTGCGCCAATCGGGAAGTTGTAAGCCTCCCAACTAAGGCGGTGAACACACCGAGCCCATCAACCCGGACTTCCCACGACGAACCGAAGGCGGCATTCCGCGAATCGATGAAGAGCATCGACCCGGATGCGAACCGGCTTGGTTCCTGGCCGTCCTCGATGAGGGCGCGCGCGAACGCGTGGGAAGCCTTGCCCGCCGGAAGCCGAAGCTCCGGTGGGCCGGGGCCGCCCAGCGTAATCAGCTGGAGCCGGCGGCTGGAGCAGCAGCGGTGTTGGCCAGGCCGGCGTCCGTGCCGGTGGCGACGATGGGGAAGGATTTAAGATTTGTCAGATCGGTTTTGACGGTGTTCATCTCGATACTTTCTCCTTGAAGTTGTTACAGAACGCTCATACACGCGCATGAGTCCGTATATCATAGCATGTTATAACATATTGTCAATAGGTATAATATGGCTTGGAATATGTGTATTTGTAAAAACAGCCCGAGGATGGGAAGCCCCCTCGGGCTGTTTTCATTCCATGTGGAGGGTCTCTTTAATATGCATCACCTTTGCTCGGATGAGCGGTACTGAGTCGAGCGCAGGGTCCTCTGCGACGAGGTGTTGTGCTTCGGTGCGTGCTGCTTCCACCATCTTGATATTTTTAATTGCTTCCATGCCGAGGTCGGTGAGACCCGACTGCTTCGCACCGTAGAGCTGGCCACTCCCGCGGAAGGTGAGGTCGTACTCGGCGAGGTCGAAGCCGTTTTTGGCGGTCGTGAGCGCCGTGAGGCGCTCACGGGTTTTGTCACTCTTGCTCTCACTCACGAGGAAGCAGTATGGCTGGTAGGTACCGCGAATCACGCGCCCACGGAGCTGGTGCAACTGGGCGAGGCCAAAGCGCTCCGCACCCTCGATGATGATGTTGGTGGCATTCGGGACATTCACGCCCACTTCCACCACCGAAGTGGCGACGAGGATGTCGG
This sequence comes from uncultured Candidatus Saccharibacteria bacterium, assembly GCA_964425475.1. GTDB lineage: Bacteria > Patescibacteriota > Minisyncoccia > Phycocordibacterales > UBA918 > Damh-18. The sequence goes on from CAYRMF010000006.1 coordinate 19,954, forward strand.
TCTTGTGCTCCGCGAACTCTTTCATAATTGTTTCTTTCTCCGCGGGCTTCATCTTGCTGTGAAGGACGGCAATGCGGTACGCGGGGAAGACGTCTTTTTTGAGTCGCTTCGCTTCTTCGGTGACTGATTTTGCATTGATGGCAGTTTCTTTCTCTGGATCAGGCTCCTCAATCCGTGGGCAGATGACGTACGCCTGTCTTCCCGATGCGAGCTCCGCGGTTACGTGCTCGTACATCGACTTCGCTTTCTCTTTCGTGACCATTGTGGTGATGACGGGCTTACGCCCACTCGGCATTTGGTCGAGGAGCGTGATGTCGAGGTCTCCGTAGATGGTGAGCGCGAGTGTGCGGGGAATAGGAGTGGCGGTCATCGAGAGGAGGTGAGGTATCCGCTGGCCAGCGGAGCTGTCTTTCTTTGCGAGCGCCTTGCGCTGACTGGTGCCGAAGCGGTGCTGTTCGTCGATGACGACGAGCGCGAGGTGCTTAAACTCCACTGACTTATACATGAGTGCATGGGTCCCAATGAGGATGGGTATTTCACCGTTTTTCACCCACTTCAGCAACTGCGCTTTGGAGATTGCAGTCGGCTTCATCGGGTCGGTCTTTGAGGGGAATTTCATACAGCCACTTCCCGTAATGAGTCCGATTTGAATCGGGAGGTGGTGGAAGTACTCGATGAAGGACTCGAAGTGTTGCTTTGCGAGAATTTCGGTGGGCGCCATATAGGCCACCTGCAGATTTCCAAATTCCAGTGCTCCCAAAACTCGAGTACTTCTTTGTTGTGGAGCCTCAATGCCTCGGTCATCGTAGGAGTCTACGCCTCCCGCGTCATCTTCTCCACGCCTCGAATTACTTCGAGTTTTTGGGGCACTGCGAGTGGTTTCGATTGCAATGTTTTTTGAAATGTTGTTCTGTGGGCGCGAGGTAACCGTCGCGTACGCGACGGTCGCGGCTACGGCCGTCTTGCCACTCCCCACATCGCCCTCGAGGAGGCGCGACATGGGGTACTCACCCGTGCAGTCGTTGAAAATATCGGTGATAGCTTTCTTCTGTGCGGGAGTGAGTGCGAAGGGGAAGCGTGAGGTGAATTCTTTGATATGAGATGCATCGGTCTTGAAAGCGTACCCCTCTGCGTGGCGAATTTCCGCGCGCGAAAGCGCCTTTGCGGTTTGGATGTAGAAGACCTCCTCAAAGGCAAAGCGCTTTCGCGCGCTCTGCGCGTGCTCGGCTCTCTTGGGTGTATGTATCCACTGGAGCGCGGTGCGGAGGGAAGGGAGGTTGTACCTGTCGAGTATCACTTCGGGAATGGGGTCCAGGAGCGTGTCGAGAATACCCTGCTCGAAGCACTTCAGTACCGTGTGGTAGAACCACTTCGAGGTGACGCCCTTGGTCTCGCGGTACACGGGGTAGATGGTCTCGTCGAGATTCTCGGTGTTTTTGAAAATAGAATCGTGGCGGTCGATGGGGAGGGATTCGAGTTTTTCTATCTCGGGATTGGCTATGTAGAGTTTGCTCTCACTCCCCGTGACCTTGCCCGCCATCTTCACATACATACCGTCCACGAGCATCTTGGCGAGGTAGGGCTGGTTGAACCACATCACCTTGATACGTGCGGAGCCGTCCTCAATCCACCCCTCAGCGATGGGGACGCGACTCTTCCATGCTTTGCGGGTCCGGAGTCCACCCACCTTGCCAAAGACGACCGCGTCTTGGCCTTTCAGGAGGCCACCGACCGATTGAATGGTGCTGATGTCTTCGTAGCGCTGGGGGAGGTGGTAGAGCAAATCACCCACGGTCACAATGCCGAGCTTCGCGAGCGCTTTCTGGTGGTCGAGGTCAATGCGAAAGTGTGTTTTGAGGGTGTCGGTGGTGCGCATGTGTATATAGTAGCAGAAAGTGAGCCGTGGTTGTGCAAAGCACAACCACGGCTCAAAATATGCCTATTTGAGCTATTGACAATATATTATATATATGCTATCATATGAGGAGCATCAAGCAGTTCCATTTCATTGTAAGCAACGGTCCACTCGGACTGTTGTTCAACCACGAGGAGAAAGTCATGACCACCGGTCTGTTCGGAATGAATCGCAAACCCGCCACCGCCACCGCCAAGCCTGTCGCCGAGGGCACCGAGTCCAAGACTTGCACGCCGTCGCAGACGGGCACGCGCAAGCCCGCGACCGCCCACAAGCCGGCTCACCGGGGCAACCACATCTCCGGTCTGCCGGTGACCATCGCCGATGCACACAAGCAGGGCTGGACGTTCGAGCCCATCGGCGACGTCAAAGGCAAGCGCGCCACCGACACCGTCACGGTGAAGGGTTTCTCGCAAAACAAAATGGCCAGCAAGATGTTCCACGAACCCTTGCTTAAAACGCCGTTCTACACGGCGCGGACCATCGTCGAGGCACTCACTCTGGGCTGGACGCCCGAGCTCGTCGGCGACGCAGAGGACTCGCTCCGCCTGGACCTCGTCAAGGTGAAGTTCACCTCCCCCTTCGGGATGGTGTCCAGGACCTTCGAACTGTTCTTCGGAGCGACGCCGTTCTACACAGGACCGGCAGTTGCCCCCGTCACCAAAGCGGAACCGAAGCGCAAGCCCGGCCTGACGCCTGTCGAACGGGCACAGAAGGCGGCGGAACGCAGTGCCAATGACGCAGAAATTCGTCGCTCCATGAAGGGTCCTGGTGGAAGCAAGCCCCAAGCCTCTTCCGGCAAGAAGCCCAAGGGACAGAAGCAGAAGTAGCCGACCACTTTCGGTCAAGGCCCCGTGAATTTCGCGGGGTCTTCTTTTTATATTATCTACAGTGCCGTATACTATCCACCTACTATTCTATTTTCTTTATTATGGCAACAAAAAAATCAGCACCAAAGAAAGACTATGCAAAAATGGCACTTGCACTCCATAAGAAGATGCAGGGGAAACTCTCTGTAGTCTCAAAGGGGAAGCTGAGGACGCGCGATGAGTGGAGTACGATGTATTCTCCGGGGGTGGGTGCGGTGTCGAGTCATCTTGCAAAATATCCAGAAGAAGCCCGTATGTACACGATAAAACGCAATACTGTTGCGGTCATCAGTGATGGGTCTGCGGTACTTGGTCTTGGAAACCTTGGTCCTATTCCTGCACTCCCCGTGATGGAGGGTAAGTGCGCTATTTTAAAAGAGATGGCAGGTATTGATGGTTTTCCCATCGTACTCGATACGCAGGATACGGAAGCAATTATAAAAACGATTATTAATATAGCGCCCACTTTTGGGGCTATCAATCTCGAAGATATCAGTGCACCGCGGTGTTTTGAAATTGAAGAGCGTCTCAAAGAAAAACTCACCATTCCGCTCATGCACGACGACCAACACGGCACGGCTATTGTGGTCTTGGCAGGGCTCATCAATGCGTCGAAGGTGGTCAAAAAATCATTTTCTTCACTCAAGGTTGTGGTGGCGGGTGCCGGTGCGGCAGGGAGAGCCATCACACTTCTCCTTATTAAAGCTGGTATCACTCATATCACCGTAACCGATAGTGCCGGCGTCATCTACCGTGGGCGGAAGGGTCTATCACAGTACAAGAGCGACCTCGCGCGCATGACGAATCCACAGAACGTACAGGGACTCCTTGCAGATGCGATAGCGGGTGCCGACGTGGTAATCGGCGTTTCCGGCCCGGGCACCATCACCCGTGCGCACATCGAGAGTATGGCAGATGATGCGATAGTCTTTGCACTCGCTAACCCTATTCCGGAAATAAAGCCCGAGGATGCACTCAACGCTGGTGCGCGTGTTGTCGCGACGGGGCGCTCCGATTACCCCAATCAGGTCAATAACTCGCTCGCATTCCCCGGCATCTTCCGTGGCGCACTCGATAGAAATGTGACAAAAATAACGAACGAGATAAAACTCGCCGCGGCGAAAAAGATTGCCGGACTCGTGAAGAAACCAACTGCGGGTGAGATAGTGCCGAAGGTTACGACTCCGGGACTGGTGAAAGCCGTCGCAAGTGTTGTGAGGTGAGATAGACGAAAGATAATAAAACATAAATAATAGAATACTAAAACACCGCGCGCCCTTTGGGCGCGCGGTGTTTTAGTATGTACGGTATTTCATTTATTTTATCGCAACGTATACCGCGGGAATTCGGTGAGCATTTCTTCAGAATTGTAGAATTCGGCGCCGAGGGAACCAAAACTGTAGTCGATACCATCAATCGTAATTAGTGCTCCACCAGACTTTGGCTCAGCATTGGGGATTGATTTTGAAAAACCGAGGTTGTATAGGGTTGAGATGATGTCGGGGGAGTTATAGATTTCATACCCCGCTTTTCTCCACTGGGTGGTGATTTGCTTGATGAACAAACCCGCGTACAGGTAGCTGTAGTAGTGGTCGTGTTGGTCGGTCATGCGCGTGAAGCGCTCCGCAGAAATGTCTTCGGTCTGGAAGTCCAAAATGTGCTCGTACTCCTCTCCGAGGTAGTAGGGGGAAGAGGGGTCTTTCAGGTGTTCCTCAACCTGGATTGCGGTTTCTTCCTTCATGCCCATGACTCCCCACGAAAACTGCGTTTGACTCCCGAGTATTTTGAGTGGCTCAAACCACTTCTTGAATGCTTCGCGCTCGGAGAAGAAGAGTCGAAATTGCTCCACGACGAGCTGAGCGACAATAATGCGAGCCGGTATACCGGAATCTGTTGATGCCTTTTGTATGACGGGAACATCTTTTGCGAGAGCACTCTTGATTATTTCCCACTCGTACGTTGCATTCCACGTTTTGAACTCGACTTTTTCGGGAGGAACAAGTACCGAAGGAGTGTTTGTCGCACCACTCATAGCATCTGAAACGTTTGCAGAGAGGTTTGTTGAACCGTCTTTTATAAACTGGTCCCTCTGCGCATCAATGATGCCTGTCGTATTGGTGAAGCCAAACTTGACCGCGAAGTACATGCTCACAAAGAGAAACCCAATGATGGCAAAAATGATGATAAGAAATGTGAGAATTTTCCGAAACACGCGCATAGTATATATGAAGTGTGCAGTAATGGGTAATGGAGCATATAAAAAAGCCACGCGCGGAGCGTGGCTCTTCATTGAAGGGAGTACTTGCACTCACGCGGAACGCATCCCGATACGGTGGAGTTGCGGTCGGGCCGTGTCGTGCACGACTCTGCCTTCTCTGCCGACAATGTCGACAATAGCATCAGGAAAAGCCGACCGGAGTGCGTCCAGCTGTGCTTTGGCGTGTGTGAGCAATCGGTTTCGATACTCTTTTTTCACTTGAGCCCCGGAAGGACTGAGGTTACTCCCCACGTATTCATAGACCTTTTCGGTGAACAAAATGACTGTATCGTTCCCGAAACGCATCGCTCTATAACCGAGCATGTAGCTCGATGTTCCAATGGTGCCACCACGTGCAAACACGGCGGTTCCATTAGGAACGATGTATGGTTCAATTTCAACGTGGATTGTCGTCTTGTCCAAAGTGGCATCGACGAGCACCTGAAGTGCTTCGGAGAATGCCTCAAAGGATTCGACTGCGGGCTCTGCGGGCGTGTTCTTGCCGAGCAGATTTTTCAGTAAAGTGAGAATTTTCACGATGACCTTCCTTTCCTAAAAAAAGAACAAAAACAATGCAAGAATGAAATATTCCTGCGCCAAATGGGAGGGTACCATAGAGGCATGCATATGGCAAGAAAAACATGGGGTTTTATTCAATATCTGCCCTGAGGGTCCCCGATGGTGTCTTTCAAATCCCAACGTAAGCAATATTAAGTTGCTTACTCACTCTCCGCTCAAGAAAATAACCACCTGACGGTGGTATTTTCTACGAGCGGAGACGGAGGGATTCGAAACCTACGGTTTCAGTACCCACTCAGGATAT
>CAYRMF010000007.1:0-1520 GCA_964425475.1 uncultured Candidatus Saccharibacteria bacterium
TGCTGTACACCGGCACGCTCTACTTTCACCGGATCAATAATACCCGCCTTGATCATGTCATCCACCATAATCGCCTTTGATGCATCGTATCCGGCGTTTCCACCTGCCTCTTTCACCTTCTGTACAATGACCGCGCCATCATCCTTGCCCACATTGTCAGCGAGCTGGCGGAGTGGTTCTTCGAGCGCTTTGAGGACAATACGATAGCCAATGAGTTCATCACGTCCGAGTTCCTTGTTGACACGTCCTTCCACAATAGACGCAGCACGGGTGAGTGAAGTACCTCCCCCTGGCACGATACCTTCATCAATCGCAGCTTTTGTCGCGTTGACCGCATCTTCAATCTTGAGTTTGAGGTACTTCATCTCGGTCTCGGTTGCCGCACCCACCTTGAGGACAGCGACACCCCCCGAAAGTTTTGCAATACGTTCCTCAAGCTTCTCCTTATCAAACTTTGAATCAGTCTGGGCGAGCTGTCCGCGGAGTGTATCAATCCGTGCAGTAATCGCTTCCTTCTTTCCTTCACCACTCACGATGACTGTTTTGTCTTTTGTCGCGACTATGCGTCCTGCCTTTCCGAGCATCGTGAGTTCTGTATTTTCGAGTTTGAGCCCAACTTCTTCGGTGATTACCTGACCTCCCGTCATCACCGCAATGTCCTGCAAAATTTCCTTCTTTCGGTCACCGTACCCTGGAGTCTTGACTGCAAGTACTGAGAACCCTCCACGGAGTTTATTGACCACAAATGTTGCGAGCGCCTCCCCTTCCACATCATCAGCAATGATCACCAATTCTTTCTTCCCCGTCTGCGCCACCTTTTCGAGGAGTGGAAGAATTTGTTGTGCTGAACTGATTTTCTTGTCAGTGATAAGCACAAGCGCGTTCTTATATTCCGCTTCCATACGCTCAGTATTGGTAATCATGTATGGCGACACGTAGCCACGGTCAAATTCCATACCCTCGGTAAACTCTGTCTCAATACCAAATGACTGCGACTCCTCTACGGTCACCACACCGTCCTTCCCCACTTTTTCAATGGTTTCTGCGATGCGTGCGCCAATTTCTTCACTCTCTGCTGAGATGGTCGCGACCTGCTTGATCTCTTCTGTAGTCGAAATCTGTACTGCCATTTCATGAAGCGCTTTCACCACATCCTCTGACGCCTTTTCCATACCATGACGGACCGCCATAGAATTCACTCCCATAGTTGTATGTTTGAGTCCTTCAGTGAGAAGTGCCTGCGTGAGAATTGTTGCGGTGGTCGTACCATCACCAGCGAGTTCGTTGGTTTTGTTGGCGACTTCCTTCACAATCTCCGCACCCATGTTTTCAAATTTATCCTTAAGGGTGATTTCCTTTGCGATTGAGACACCGTCATTGGTAATCATCGGACCACCATAGCCCTTATCAATAATGACATTTCGTCCGCGTGGGCCGAGTGTCACCTTTACCGCATCCGCGACAGTATCCACCCCTCTCTTGAGTCGCTTCTTTACATCTTCTCCATAGATTACTTCTTT
>CAYRMF010000007.1:1620-7491 GCA_964425475.1 uncultured Candidatus Saccharibacteria bacterium
AATAATTCCAAGAACGCTCGATGCGGACACGATATATAGTTCCTCTCCTGCAATTTTTACCTCATCGTATCCATACTTTGAGAAAATAATCCTATCACCTACTTTGACATCCATAGGAATGCGCTTTTCGCCGTCTTCATCCCATTTTCCATCACCGACCGCGACGACAATACCCTGCTCGGGCTTCTCCTTGCTCACCGTATCAGGAACAATAATACCTGATGCTGATTTCGTTCCAGCCTCTTCTTCGGTCAGTCTGCGAACGACGACCCTATCTTGAAGTGGCTTTATAGTGCTTATGCTCATATTCAAATATATTTTCCTTAGAACCTATCCACAAACCTCATCTACTTTGTTATCTTCGTCATTCAAACATTCATCGTATGTTGGATACGCCTCATGTTTTCATTCCTCGATGCCTCGTACCTGAGGGTTTGTGAATAGGTTCATACTTCTTATAATGAGCGCGTATTATACGAGCGACATCAATTACTGTCCAGAGATTGCATTTTTGATGGTTAAAAACGAATCACAAATCCAATTTTTCAAAACCCCGACCTTAAATTAGGACATCGGATGTCCTAATTTATAAAACCACAGTCGCAACTACATCAGGTCGTTGTCTTGCTGCCTGATTATTGAACAATAAAAAAGGGCCCGTGATGCGTGTTGCATTCGGTGCCCTTTGAGGACGCACTTCCGTACTTCAGGAAGTGACGCCGTATTGTCTTCTGTATGCGAAGATTTTTTCAAGCGTCAACTCCAAATCAGCCTTCTGCTCAGCAATAAGTTGCTTGTCGAATTGTGATTGGATAACCAGTGTATCAACAATGTCGTCGAGCGTCGCTATCGAGAAGACGGGGATACCGTACAGTTCTTTGACCTCCTGAACTGCGGAAAGCTCTCCCTGTCCGCGTTCCTGACGATCCAGCGCGATGAGAACACCTGCTGGCTCAGCACCGGCACGCCTGATGATATCAACCGATTCTCGCACCGAGGTGCCGGCGGAGATTACATCGTCGACAATCAGTACACGACCCTGAAGCGGTGCGCCAATGACTGCACCACCTTCGCCGTGATCCTTCTCTTCCTTGCGATTGTAGGCGAGCGGGACATTCATGCCCCTTAGCGCCAGCACGACCGCGATGGCGGAGACCAAGGGGATACCCTTGTAAGCCGGACCGAACAGCATGTCGAACTCGATCATGTTGCTCTGGATCGTGTCTGCGTAGAATTCGGCAAGTCGCAACAGCGACTTGCCGTGGTTGAATAGTCCTGCGTTGAAGAAATAGGGCGACTGACGCCCCGCCTTGGTCATGAATTCGCCGAACCGAAGAACTTCGGCTCTCATGGCAAAAGCAACGAATCCCTCTTGCCGAGTCAATGCCATCGTGAACTCGATGAATTGATGTGCGTTGATTATTTCCGGCACAGTCGGTCTCTCGATCTCTTCAATCGCCTGGGCTGTGAAAGAAACCCTTGTCCGAGCCATACCAACTCTTCGCTCAAACGACGGGTCTATGGGACCCACACTCGGCTTCTCCGGTCGTTGCGAAGTGTCTGAAGGAATCACAAGATCACTTCCTTCATGAAACGGGCCCGCCCTGCCTATTGGGACTTGGGGGCGTCCAATAATTTTAGTCATGAGTCTTCCTCTCTTCAATTGTCTTAGGAACAGTCGCGAGCCGACCCATTCGGCCCAACATTCCCAAGGAGCACAATACGCTAAACGAGGGGAAAATCAACACAAAATATTATGTTCTTCATGAAATACAATCCGGCTCATCTGGGCAATTCCACACCCCATCTTCCCTTTTTTCTCTCTCTATGCTAGTATCTACGAGTCATGGAAATAGTCCGTACCATACTACCGTACGCACAAATTATTCTCTCCATCCTTCTCGTTGCGGCAATTTTGCTTCAACAGCGAGGTTCAAGCATGGGCGGTGCCTTTGGGGGAGATAACTTCAGCGCGACGTACCATACACGACGAGGAGCAGAGCTCTTCCTCTTTCGTTTTTCGGTTGTAGTAGCTATTTTGTTTGTAGCATCTACTTTCTTGAGCATTATTATCTAAAGTACTGTCATGCACGTTTTTCGTGCGTCTGGCATCATCTACCATAATTTTTACTGTGTACACATAACTGTGTGCACCTCCTCACCTGTCTATGGAACTTCACGATCCTATCGTCCCCTATACTCAGAAAAGACGATCACTAATCAACTCATACTTTGCATGGCTCCATGAACTTCGTGCGAGCGACGCTTTTCTTATGCGTATCATGCTCTTTATTGCCAGTATCTGTTTACTTTTTACACTTGCCCAACTCAGTATGAATAAAACGGTCCCTATTCCAGCAACTGGTGGCATACTTTCCGAAGGAGTAGTTGGCACACCACGTTTTGTAAATCCAGTTCTTGCAGCAACACAAGCTGATCGTGATCTTGTTGCTCTTGTCTATGATGGTCTTATGCGCCTCGGCAATGACGGTACACTTGTCCCAAGTATCGCAGAATCAGTAACTGTTTCAGAAGACGGACTCACCTACAACGTCATTTTAAAGCAAGACATTTATTTTCATGATGGCACCCAACTCACCGCAAAAGATATCGTCTTCACTGTCTTACGTATTCAGGATCCTGCACTCAACAGTCCCCTTTTCGCTAATTGGAGTGGTATCACTGTAGAGGAAATTGGTGAATTTGAACTTAATTTTGTGCTTCCTGAAGCGTATAGTCCTTTTATTGAAAACCTTACCTTCGGTATCCTCCCTGAACATATCTGGAAGAATGCGAATAGTGAGGAGTTCCCCTTTAGCCAATACAACAGTGAACCGGTGGGGTCTGGTCCATATCGAATTCAAAAAATAGTGCGCAATACGTCGGGTATTCCAGAAATGTATACGCTCAGTGCCTCTACTGATTATCACGGTGGGACACCAAAGATTGAAACCATAACGCTCTCTTTCTTCTCTTCCGAACAATCACTCATTGATGCTTTTCGTGAAGGACGTGTAGAAAGTGTTGTCGGTGTTGATTATGCACTCATCCCTGAATTTCAACTTACCGAGAAACTCTCCCACATTGAGCGTATGCCACTTCCACGCACATATGCAGTGTTCATAAATCAAAATAAATCAGCAGCACTCCGCGACCCCGCTGCGCGCAAGGCGCTCGATAGTGCCCTTGATCGTAAAGCGCTCATCGACACAACACTTGGTGGTTATGCGAATGTGCTCACCTCACCGATTCCGTATGGATTTGGTATAACCGCATCAAACACACCAACGGAAGCAAGTGCCGACAGTGCACGTGAAATACTTCGTGAAGGTGGCTGGGAAATGAACGAAAATACACAGCTCTGGGAAAAGAAAATTGATGGAGTACTGACACCACTCCAATTCAGTATTTCAACGGGTAATACCAGTACGCTTGGTGCCACCGCAGAATTTATCCGTGCTTCATGGGTAGCGATGGGGGCAGATGTGACCGTAAAGCAATTTGAACAATCTGACCTTACACAATCAGTCATTCGTCCTCGTGACTACGAAACCCTCCTCTTTGCAACACAACTTGAACGGTCCCTCGATTACTATTCATTCTGGCATTCATCGCAAAGAAATGACCCTGGATACAACATTGCACTCTACGCAAATATAACCACCGATTCAATACTCTCTGAAATGCGACGGAGCACAAACACAGACATTCGAAATGAAGCAATACAAAAATTTGCATATGAAATACAGACCGAGACACCAGCCATCTTCCTCTACGCTCCTGAACTCCTCTACATTGTTCCAAACAAAGTTACCGGTATGACTTTCAAGGGAGTGAGCGACCCATCAGAACGTTGGAGCTCGGTAACAGACTGGTATATTCGCACAGAATCAATTTGGCCATTTTTTACTCACTAATTACTCACTAACACACAAACTCTATGGAACCACAAAATAATGCACAGAACACACAAGGAGATCGTCGTAGACGTACCGCGCATTTTACTCGACCAATACGTCGACCTGAAATTCGCGTATCACGTCATACGGGAGAACCGACAATTAAAAAAACAGCACCGAGCACCGGTACGACCCCTACACAAAGACAGCCTCGAACACAAAGAAATTCGAGTCGTCCGCGTGCTGGCGGTACGGGGCACCGTGATCATGCAAAAAGGGGTCGCTCATTCACGAGCCCAGCAATCACCCATCGTCCGACTCCCTTCGATCCAAAGGTAGCTCGTGTTATGCCACTCACTGACCCCGACACCGTGCGCATTGTGCCTTTGGGTGGCGTGGAAGAAGTTGGTAAAAATATGATAGCGGTTGAAACTGCGGACGACATTCTCATTTTTGATGCCGGCTTCCAGTTTGTATCTTCTGAAAGTGACGCACCGGGAGTCAACTACATCCTTCCAAATACCCAATACCTCGAAGAAAACAAACACAAGATTAAGGGGCTCATCATCACCCATGGTCACCTCGACCACATTGGTGGTATCCCCTTCCTCATCGAACGTATTGGCAATCCACCAATCTACACCCGCTACCTCACCTCACTCATGATTCTGAAGCGTCAGGAAGAGTTTCCCCATCTACCGAAAGTGACCATGCATGTAGTTGAGCTTGAACAACGTATTAAAATAGGCAACACGTACATCAAGCCGTTCCCCGTGACTCACTCAATCCCTGACTCAATGGGTATCTCAGTTGAGACCAAGCACGGCAACGTGGTAATTTCCGGCGACCTCAAACTCGAACACGATGGTGAAATACCTTCAGAAAAGGAGCAACGCGTGTGGGGCGGTCTCGGAAAAGATAAGAACATTCTCTTCATCGGTGACTCAACCAACGCAGAGCGGAGCGGTTTTTCTATTCCTGAAATGCGCGTCCACACCAACATCGAACAAATCATTCGCGAGGTGAAGGGGCGACTCATCGTCGGTACTTTTGCATCACAGTTTGAGCGCATGATCCGTATCATCATGATTTGCGAGGAGCTTGGAAAGAAAATCGTACTCGAGGGACGCAGTATTAAGACCAACCTTGAAATCGCCGAACTCGCGGGTCTCATGAAAGTCCAAAAAGATACCATCATCCCAATTCAAGATATTGGCAACTACCCTTCAGACCGCATTGTGGTGCTCGCAACCGGTGCACAGGGTGAGGAGTTTGCTGCTTTGATGCGCATCGCGACACAGCGTCACAAGTTCATTACGCTCAACGACCGCGACACCATCATGCTCTCCTCATCAGTCATTCCTGGAAACGAACTCTCAGTGCAGACACTCAAGGACAACCTCTACCGTCGTGGCGTACACATCATTCACTACCGCGCATCGGACGTCCACTCGACCGGTCACGGTAACTCGGGTGAGCTCGTGTGGATTCGCGAGCAGGTGAAGCCGACTTTTGTCATGCCTGCATATGGGTACCATTCAATGATACGCTGTCATGCATATGCAAACATTGAAGCTGGATTCCCACGAGAAAATATTATTCTTGCAGACAACGGCATGGTCATCGATATCAAGAACGGTTTGGAACTCAATGTCCACAAAGAGAAGGTTCCATCTGAGATTATGATGGTTGACGGTTTCACCGTGGGGACCCGTCAAGAAGTGGTCATTCGTGATCGCCAGTCACTCGCCGAAGATGGTATGTTCGTCATCATTGCAACAATTAATACCAAAACTGGAGCACTCCGCAAATCGCCAGATATTATTTCTCGCGGTTTTGTGTACCTTCGTGAAAATCAACAACTGCTCTCGGAAGCGCGTATTCTCATCAAGAAGACCGTTGAGCAAAACACTGAAACATCGCACCCCATCGATCTCGATTTCGTAAAGGATGAAATTACGAAGGTGGTGTC
>CAYRMF010000007.1:7591-24412 GCA_964425475.1 uncultured Candidatus Saccharibacteria bacterium
AAGATAATTTTCAAGAAATCCCCGAGACGCTTCCGCGTCTCGGGGATTTCTTCGACTTTTATACGCCTCACTCTGGTACACTAGTGTCATGCCCACACCCGTAACCCCTGAATATCGTATTGCTTCACGCAAGAGCGCTCAGTTTGCACACTACACCGCACTCCTCCTCCTGTCTCTCCACTGGGCGTTTGTGCTCTACATCAATTCTTCATACATCGATCAGCTCGCATCGCACCGCGTCATCGATATGCTCTACATTGTGGGGGCAGTTGCCACCATTGGGAGTTTCATGTATGCATCACACATACTCACACGATTTGGAAATATCTTTCTCATTAAGGCACTCACCGTCATTGAATTTTGTGCACTCGTTGGAATGGGACTCTCTTCAAATCCCTATATCGGACTTTCGCTCTTTGTCGTACATCAAGCAGTAGTCCCTCTCATTCTCTTCAATCTCGATATCATCATGGAGGTGATTATTGGTGAACGCGAAGAATCAACGGGGACACAACGAGGTGTTTTGCTCACTATCATGAGTCTCACAACTGCGCTCGCTCCGCTCGCGCTCGGTAAACTCATCAGTATTGCACACGACATCAACATAGGTGCATCGGATTTTATACTCGTCTATCTCTTCAGTGCATTTTTCCTTATTCCGTTTCTGTACGTCATACTCTCACGTTTCAAAGAATTTGAAGATCCAATCTACCCACACTTTAGGTTTCGCGAAGGTATAGCCGAATTTTGGCGCTTCAAAGATATTCGCAATGTTTTTTTTGCACACTTCCTACTTCAGATTTTTTTCACGTGGATGGTCATCTACACCCCGCTCTATCTCTCGAGCGTCATTGGACTTTCGTGGGAGGAGATTGGTACCGTCCTTTTTGTGGGACTTATGGCGTATGTCATTCTCGAATATGCGATTGGCAGAATTGCAGACCTCTACATAGGTGAAAAGGAAATGATGGCAGTGGGTTTTGCAATCACTGCGATAGCGACCTCATGGTTTGTATTCCTCGATAACGCCTCTATCGGACTCTGGATGACCGCGATGTTCCTCACGCGCGTGGGCGCGAGTTTCATTGAAACCACCACCGAAAGTTATTTCTTTAAACATACACAGGGTAAGGACACGGATGTCATCAGCCTGTTTCGTATCACGCGCCCACTCTCGTATGTGGTGGGACCGGTATTGGGAGGTCTCACACTCCACTACTTCTCATTCAGTTTTCTTTTCGTAGTACTCGGGTTTCTCATGATTCCGGGGATGTTCTTTGCCATGGCACTCAAAGACACAAAATAAATCTATGGGAGAGTATATTTCTTTCCCACATACACAATCATCCCCTCTTCAATGAGTCGCTCACATTGCGCATCGATACGATCTATTTCAAACGGGAGTACTGCGTGTATCTTTTTGCGTGTATAGGTACCTTGCGTAAGGAGACGCAAAATCGCTCCGCGAATCTGCCTATCGGAATTCTTAAATGTTGATTGTTTCGTATAGTGTTTGCTCCGCGTATTTTGATTTCCCACAGTCTTCTTTAAAAAAGCACCATAGTCCATGAGTGCGTAGTACCACTCACGAGGATTTTCCTTATCGAGAGTTCGTACAGTTAACTGTACTATTTTAGAGTCGGGAATATCGATTTCATCATGAAAAAAGTGATGGATGTACACGGTACGAATATTGGTTTCAATAATCGGAACACCCTCACCAAAAGCAAATGCCATCACCGCCCCCGCAGTGTAGTGACCGATACCCGGGAGTTTCATGAGTTCATGTTGTGTGCGTGGAAATCGCCCTTTGTATTCGTGCATCACGTCCTGTGCACACTGATGGAGCATTTTCGCACGTCGGTTGTAGCCGAGCCCTTGCCATGCACGGAGTACGTCGCCAAGTGGTGCGTCAGCAAGTGCTGTAAGTGTGGGGAACGTTTTTAGAAATGCGGTGTACTTTGGTAATACCCGCTCCACCTGTGTTTGTTGAAGCATTATTTCTGAAACGAGAATGCGATAGATATTTTTTGTCTTACGCCACGGAAGGCTTCGCCTTCCGTGGCGCCTATAGTACTCCCACACCACCTCTACAAATTTCTGTTCTTTTTTTGTCATATCATTCCCCTTCTCTGATTCAAAAATGCTTTAGATGCGAGGCGTCAAGTTTTGAGCACATGAGGTGTATGTGCATACGATGAATGTGTGAACAACGCAGACAACGAAGCAGATGAAGTATTTTTGATTCAGAGTGTGTAGATGACGTCCTTTCGTTCCACCACTACCTTCCACCCACGCTTCAGTGCATGGTCATATAACTTTTGGTTCGGATTGAAACAAATGGGTGTTGCTACTGATTCGAGAAGTGGTATATCGCCCTCGGTGTCACCCACACCAATCGAATCTTCGAGTGTGAGTCCTTCCTTTTCAAGTACACGGTCAACAACCTTCGCCTTATCGGATATGAGCGAAGCTTCGTTTACTACTCCGGTAAAGAGATCGCGTGGACCAATTTCGTATATGCGACCATAGACCTTATCGAAACCGTACTCTGCACAAAATTCATCGAGAATAGTTTTCGGAGACTGTGATATTGCGACGATGTAGTACCCTTTCTTTCGTAAATCACGAATGCAATCACGTGTGTAGCGGTATGTTCGCTTTCCCTGTTCTGCCACAACCATGCGCCCGATATCTGCAAAATCACCGTAGTACACGCCACGAATATGTTCCATGAACGATGCAATCACTGCATTGATATACACCTCATACGTCCCTTCACGGTTCTGCCACGCGCTGTGCTCATCTGCATACCGAGCCCGAGCTTGTTTGGGAAACACTCCCACGCGGATACATTCCTCCACGAGTTCTATGAAAAGACTCGAGCGAAATACCGTACCGTCAATATCAAAAAAGGCAACTTTTTGCATATCTCCAGTATAGCAAACTACACATACTATGAAGCCACCTCAATGAATAAGGGGTGGAGTTCCTTCCATTCATCCTTAGTGAGCACTCGCTCATTGTAAATACCAGAGTCGGGAAAATTCACCTCCGAAATAGTAATGGTATCGTCGGGAAAGATAGCTTCAACATAGGCGAGATGCCCCATTTCAGGACTCATCATGTACTCCATGATAGCCCCTTGTTTTGGAAGCACTCCAATGTGTATTTTGGGGACCCCTTTGAGTATTTTATGCCACACACCAGGGACACGGGGTCGAATCTCTGGCCAGTCAATGTGTATTCCCTTACGCCACAAACGATACAGTACGTATTCTCCTGCTTGCAGTGCAAATTCCGAACGACGAAGTCCAAACACATCATCGAGAAGCGTACGCACTTGCGCAGTATTGGGGTGATCGACTGCATTTTCTTCACCAATGGTAAATTCTGGGTATACACGTACCGCTCTATCCGCAATATCTTCCTTGAGTACCCACCCCTCGAGAGTCCCCCACACCACAAGATAGAAACGTCCTCTTGGCTCGAGCACAATGATCATCTCTGCGTAGGGTATCTCACCAATTTGTGCATCGAACTCAATCGTTGGATTTTTGTATATGGGTACCCGTGGTGCGTCGGCATACATAATGGTATTTTTTTCCGCGACAGGAAGATCGAGCGGTACTACACCACCCACACTTTCAGGATCAGTGCGCTTCCGCATAATCCGATCGTACTTCCCAAGGACATCGCGTACTGCATGGAATGTTGAAGTTTTGGAAATTGTTGACGATTCATCTTCTGTAGACTCTTCAACAATCTCATTTTCTCTCTTTACAGCTACATCTGGGGAATACAAAGAAACACATCCATTCACGACATACAGAGTGACGTGTATCACCCATTCGTATACGGTATCGATGGTTCCAAGCACATACTGCATATCCCTGCAGTATATCATTTTGCACTAAGGATGACCTCTTGACGCTCCCAGTCTTTAAGGTTAAATCCTGCTCTTAATGCGCTTTTGGCCAAATAGCAGTAGCTTCTGGATAACAGGAGGTGAGTGGGTGTTCTGTACACTCATGCTTTCTCGCAGGACACACATTTCTGCCATAGTGCACCAATCGGTGATTAAATCCCCACCACTCTGATTGGGGCATAATTTCCATCAAATCTCGTTCAATGCGCGCGGGGTCAGTGTAGTCGGAAAGATTGAATCGTATTGCGAAACGTCGCACATGTGTATCAACAGCAATTCCCTCATGCACACCAAATACATTTGAAAGCATCACGTTCGCGGTCTTGCGGGCTACTCCGGGGAGCGTGAGGAGTTCCTCCATAGTGCGCGGAACTTCACCACCAAAATCACGGATGAGCAACTCTGCAGACTCGCGGATATGCTTTGCTTTGTTGCGATAAAACCCACATTGAAAGACCGCTCTCTCCATCTCTCCTTGTGTGGCATGAGCATAGTCTTCTATTCGTGGGTAGTGAGCGAAGAGTATTTTCGTCACCATATTCACCCGTTCATCTGTGCACTGTGCCGAAAGTATCACTGCAACCAAAAGTTCCCATGGGGTACTGTGGTTGAGTGCAATGCGTGGGTTTGGATAGAGTCTGTGGAGGATACGGTTCATGGCACGAACTCGTACTACGCGTTCTTTTTTTAAAGCGGGATTCATTGGAGACAAGTATACCAAAAAATGGGAGTGGCAAAGCCACTCCCATTTTTTAGCCCGCTCGTAATGATCGGTACACAATCACCCCCAATGATCCGAGCGTAATAATGACTGATGAAATGACACATACGATACCTACAAACGGTATCACCAGTACTCCAAAGAATAGGAGTACCCCACCCATGATGGTAAATACGGTTATAGTCTTTCGTTTAAAAATAACTCGCTCACAGACATGCCCGATAAAAATTGGTGTAAGGGCAACCGCGAGGAATATGGATATAAGGTACATAAGGAAAAGAAGGATAGCAACAAAACCTCCGATAACGCTCGCTCCGAGCATCAGACAGATGAGGGGAATAGCGATAAACATACCAAGACCGATGAGTCCCGATACACCTGTCCGTACAGTCGAGTGCTCAACAATGCGCTCCACATATTTCTTTCCTACTACGAAGAGTGCGAGTGCAGCAAATCCGAGCGTACCGAGAATGAGGAGGACGATACGTACAACCGATCGTGTGTCAGGTTCTGGTGTTGCTGTTTGAAGGCGTTGCATCTCTCCATCCAACACAGCTCCCTGAGCGCGTACAGCTTCATTGGGAGATGTGTATGTCACTGTTCCTTTGAGTTGTGCACTATCTCCGATAGTAAATTGATTTGTTGCTTGTACTGACACGTCTCCATGCACGGGAGCATTGAGTCGTATCGTTTCTGCCGTCCCGTGAACACTTCCGGTCACCACACCATCAACAGTGAGCTGGTTTCCAAAGAAAAGCACGTCGCCTTCAACGGTCGCTGTCGAAAGTATGGTAAGGACACCACCGAGGACCACCACATCTCCCTTAACGGGTTTTGCGATTGTCACCTCTCCGCCCACGACACGGACATCGTCACCAACATCACCATGTACCTGTATTACACCACCAATGACCGTAAGGTCTTCCGCAATAGGAGCATTTACCGTAACAGTACCTCCCCCCAGATATGCATCATTCTGAGCAGCACCGGAAATGATGACCTGTGAACCAAAACCATAGAAGTCGCCTCCAAGTTCTTGAGTAGCATCTACTGAAACTATCTCCCCCGTACGGAGAATAGGCCCTGCTGATGCAGAAAAAGGCATAAAAATGAGCGTACAAAACGCTCCTGTGAGCAATATATTCTTCATATTTCGTGATTATACCACTTTTACAAAATTTTTCTAGTCCTTTTTGAAACAAGGGAGGATTTTTGCCGCTTCAAAAGGCGTGGGTGCTCCGCCACGGGTGATTGCATCAAGTCGCTCTTTTCCGACAGCATTTTCTGCGCAAGACACCATTGTGGGTGTGATGGTGAGTGTTTGACTATCATATCCGAATGCTTTCAGCATTTCTTGTTGTGTTGTCCCGAGCGTTGTGGTATCGACCACAATCGGTTCGGCTTCTTCCGTATCGGTTACTGACTCTGTTGTGGTATCTGCCGATACGGAAGCACCTTCTGTATCAGTTTTTTCTACCTGCGGAGCATTTGGTACATATGCATCAAATGTACGGTGCATATCCTGATAGAGCGCCCACACATAAATCACCGCACCGAGCGCACAAATAAGAAATATGCCACCAATGATGAGGTACCATTTCATATATTATGAATTCGGTGCGGTATAGGTAATCGGTGCCTGAAGAAAATAGACAATAATAAGGCCGAGGATGATGAAGAAGAGTGCCATACAGGTGAGTATAAAGCGCGCACGCGAAAACTCCCACGCACCATCGTGCCAATTGCGTACAAAGAGGAATGGAAGAATGAATCGAAGAATATGCATACACTTAATTATACATCTGTTTCAAAAAGTAATTTCCCCCGTTCCCACATTTCGGGATGCCCATGCTCGCGGAGCCAGAACCACCATTCCCCGCCCCAGAGAAATTGCTTTTCATACCGAGTGTCACGAGCATAGTCAATGATTTCATTAAATTTATCTATATCCATGCGCGAGTACTGCACGTCTACAGGCACCTGTGTCACCGGCTCAAGAAGCCACGGCTCAAGGGAGAGTTCAATGAGGAACGTCTCTTTTTCACCATGCATGAGTGCCATAATGTTTTCTTTTACACGGTAAAACCACGGTGGGAGAAGCGTCTTGAATTGCCCGAGCTCAGGGTTCCAAAAATACACATACACACTCGTCCCGAAAGAGTCGCCGTGGGAGTACGCACCGTTCCAGGTACCGAGGTTACCACTGTCGGTCACGAGAATCGGACGTGTCGGGTCAAGTGATTTCACCAAGGCAATTTCCTCTTCGAGAAAAGCTTCATCGAGTTCCCCACAATGCTCGTATGCAAAGAGACTGAGGTATGGCTCATTTTCAACCTGCCAATGCGTAATGGCGGGTGAATGTTTGTATCGATTGACCACTGCAGTGATGTACTCGCGAATTTCAGCTTTTTGTTCCTCCCATGTCATCTCCTGTGCCCAATGAGGAATGTGACATTCGGGCCATCGCGGAAGTCGACGACCCACACCAAAAATAATATTGGCATCGACGGCCTCTGCCTTTTCAATATCTCTATCCATCCACGCAAACTCATACTGATCTTTTTCTGGCTCAATGAGTTGCCAGTGCGCGCTCATACGAAAATTACGCACCTGTAAATCATTCAAAAGTGCGTCAAAGACTTCATCGGGGTCAAGTCCAAGCTCAAGCACATAGGGAACATTATACGAAATGCCATAGGTGATGTGTTCGGGCTTTTCTTTGCGTGCAAGGAAAAAAAGTGCCACAAGCACACAGAGTAAAAATATCGCTACTCCGATGAGTGTACGGACGAGCCATTTCTTCATTACCTAAATAATACAAGAAAACCAACAGTAATAACAGCCACAAAAAGTGCTTTTTTGAGGATTGTGTCGTGCTGGTATGTTTCACCGATATTGAGCTTTGATGGTCTAATACTGAAGAAGATACCTAAGACAAGAATAAATACAAACTGGAGTCCCCCGAGCGCTTGTACCACTGCCACATCGCCAAGGTCGGTTGCTTTCAAGATGAGTATCGTAGAAACACCCGCGAGGAGTTTATTTATCAACACGAGTACTGCAGTGCCTTTTGTAGTCGATTTTGTTTGCTCTTTAATCTTTTCAAAGTAATTCGGAATCATGAGAAGCGTCAGTGCAAAAAAGACAAACGCAATACGCGACCAAAAAAATCCATTATCAAATGAGGTACTCGCGAAGAGACCCTTCAGGGTGATGTAGTGCAGTGCAAAAAAGATACCCGAGTAGAGTGCCACCATTGCTGTTTTAACGGGGAAACGCAAATGCGATACCAGGAATGTCCCCACTGAAAGAAGTGCGATACCGAGGATAAAATTGTGACTGAGTGTGGTATTGAAGAAGTAGTACCCCATACCAAAAGAAGCAAGGGCAGATACCGAACCGATCACCGGCACCACATCAGACGCATCGTGGTCGCGGAGTGCACTAAACATCGCTACAAGTGCGGTGAAAAAGGTATACGCGGAAAGGAAGGAGAGTGCGACCACTTCGAGAGTCGGCTTCATCACATTTGAAAAAGTAGGTACTTGAAGTACTTCGGACATAAAAGGGACAAACCCAATGAAATATACAATAATCCATGCACCCGAAATGAGGCACGTATAAAAAGCGTACACAAAAGGACGCGGAAGTGTCTTCTCATCGCTCACAATACGCTTATCAACAAGTGCTACAAAGGCATTGAGAAATTGCGCACCGACTGCCAAAAGAATCCAATTCATATCCTTTTATTGTACCGCATTATTGATACAAATCTCCTTATACACCTGGGCAGAAGGTCGCACGGTACGTTTGAGGGTTGCGTAGTCAATCTCCACAAGCCCGAATCTCTTTTCAAAACCATGTGCCCATTCATAGTTATCGAGTAGTGACCAATACATAAACCCTCGCACATCTATACCGTCCTGAATAGCTCGATGAATTCCCTCTACCGTCTTGCGAATGTAATCAGCACGAAAAGCGTCTGCTGCGTCGGCACAACCACACTCCTCTACGTAAATCGGTTTTTTGTAACGTTTAACCTCCATGAGAGCGTCGTAAATACCTTCAGGTCTCCTATCCCAACCCATGTCAGTCTTGGCATATTCATGCTTGTTCCCGAAATCGGTATAGAAATAGTAGTTAAGGCCAATGCTATCTGATTTCTCATATACACGTTTGAGATATCGATGAGTCATATTCCACATCTGAAAGCGAGCGAGGAGCTTGTAGAATGGGTTCCCGTGCGCATTAAAATAGTGTACTTGAAACACAACAGTCACGTGTTCCTGTGGATTTTGTGCTTTGATAGCATCGTATGCTTTTATGTGTGCTTTGGCGAGTACATTTGTGAGTGTAAAGAACTTAATGATACCTCTCCAGTCAGGAGTAGCGTTCTTGCTAAGTTCTTTATCGCTCGGTATAGGCACGAGCCCGATTGGTGGGAAACGATGAAATGGAGGAAATGTCCCACGTATCCATCCATTGATGACTGTTGTATATGGTTCATTCAGTGTGGTGAAATGATCAGCAAGGTCAGCGAGGCGTGACACCGTGTACGAGCAATAACGTGCAAAAATTTCTGGGAAGTCTTTATGTTCGATACCACCCTTGTCTGCCAGCCATGTTGGTATGGTCCAATGCCAAAGTGTTACGCTCGCGCGCAAACCTCGCGCGTTAAGCGCCATGAGCACCTTCCTATAATGCTCAATTTCCTTTTCATCATACTTCCCCTCTTCGGGCTCGATACGTGCCCACTCTACGGAAAAACGATGCGCAGTGTGTCCCAAAGACTTCGCAATATCAAAATCCTCTTCATAGCGATGATAGTGGTCGCAAGCAATACCGCAGACAGGCACACGTCCTGCACGTCCCGCCTCTGCCCAGTCGGTGTTCTCAATACCCCCCTCCACCTGATACGACGCAGTCGCTGCACCCCACGAAAAACCCTCTGGGAATTTTTTAAGTTCAGACATACAGGAAAACTATACCACAAAACAAAACCAGCCCGAATGCTCGGGCTGGATGGTGAGGGTGAGGGAGTTATACCCACGTCACCTTATAGGTAAGGTGCTTTAAAGCAAGTTTGTTCCTGATTTCTCCTTCGGTGGCGGTTGGAAGGAACACATCGAGTTTCATCGAGTCGGGTCCATGACCTCCTAAAGACAATGCAACAACCTCAAGGTCATGGGGTCTCACGCGAATCGCCACAAACGGCGTACGAATCTTTCTGGTGTGACGCTCATAAAACCCGTCTTTATTTATCTCGATGGAGACAAGGAACGGAGCCGGGTGCGGTGCAGAGAGCACAATCCATTTCCGCTGGTCGGGCGCAGAGCGTGGGGAAGCATCGGGGTCACCTTTGATGATCAGAACTTCATCTATTGAAGGTGGCCTACCTGCAGGATACAGGAACATTCCTTTCAGAATGCGCCAAATTGCGACTGTAGTGTTTTTCACGTCTTTCTCCTTTTTGTGCAAACTGTATAAACTATATCACAAAAATAGTATCTATTCAAGAGTATTGAGAAAACTTCGTGGTGCGAGATATGAAAGCCATTTTTGGTAGAGTGCGGTGGTGGCGATGACATCGCGGGCGTTGTAGCGCGCGATGTCGCGGAACTTTTTCGCATGAAAAAGTTCCGCGACATCATCCCCCGCTACCCCCTCGGCCTTTGGACTCTCAATGCCGAACGCGCGACAGAAGAGGTGGAGGGACGGGCGACGCATCATTGCACCATAGAACGTCATCTGGTCTTGGAGGTCGACGTGACGCGCTGTTTTTTGCTGGTAGAGGTACCGTCCGTCCATGAGGTCATGGGTCGGACGTATTCCATGAATTGCCGAGCGAAGATTGAGAAACGGTACGTCGAAACCGCGTCCGTTGAAGGTCACAAACGTATCGTATGATTTTGCTCCCTCCCAAAAATCCTCGAGCATTTCTTTCTCCGTTCTCGGCTTGAGCGTGTACTCGCCCACTTCACTTTCTGTTTCATCGTCGCTCTGGTAGTACACCACCCCGTGCTTTCGCTCGAGGTCATAGAGCCCTATCGCGACAATACTGCCCGTGAGCGGAGAAAAGCCAAGCCCTTCTCGAAGGTCCCGAAGCTCAATCTCCCGCTCCGCCTCGCTCTTTGCAGTGCGGAGTACCCATCGGGAGAGTATCTCTTTGGTGGTATCGTCGAGCGCATCCCACGATTCACCGACGGTCTCAATATCAAAGACCAGTGTTGCCATATTCGGTTGATGAAGCTGTTTCTGTCGGTACGGGTGCTGGAGGAACGATATTAACTGGTTGAGTAACGGTTTCAGGTGGTGGAGTAATGATAACAGGAGGTTCTTCTGATTCAGAAATAATCACATCCTCGGGCTTTGGTATCGGTTTCGCATCCTCAACTGATTGTGGCACATAGGTACGCCGTACCTTTTCTATAAATGCATCTCGTTCATCTCTGAGTGAACTCTTGTCTTCATAGGGTACTACTTCATACTTTTCTTTTGGCTCACCGAGAATGACTTCCTTCGGTGCTGACGATGGTGTTCGTTCTGGCTCTGGAGCAAGCATAACCGCAATCACCGCAATGAGCATGGTGAGTATGATAGAGGTAATGAGAATAAGAAGATCCCGTGTTCGAAACATTACTCCATAGTACATCACCCGAGGGGGCTTCGCCCCCTCGGGTGTGAGTATGTGCGCGCTCGCGCCGCTATTTCACCTGTACTTCGATGAGTTTCTCAATTCGTTTTATATCTGCGAGCAATTTTGAACGTTCGGTATTATAGAGTGTGATAGTGAAAACTGCCTTCCCCCCATGTCGTGCAAAGGTACACAAGTCACCTATTTTTTTGGTCGGTTTTATATCGACAAATGACTGCAGTTCCTGACACTTCTTAATACCACGAATACCGATAATCCTTCCCTCTTTCTTTGAATACCATTTAATCGCTGCTGCATATCCCTTACATTTTTTTGGAATAATTGGTCTCTTCGGCAGACGAATGAGCATATCATTGAGTGAGTGGTCAATATCACAGGAAAGACGATGCAATTCGACACGAAAACCACCGACACGCGGACCGATTTCAATAATTTTCCACTCATCATCAATCTTCATGAGTTCCACATGCGCGGTTGTGTTGCGAAGTCCGAGTGCATGGATACCAGCTTCGGCAGCGGTGTGTGCGCGCTCGATGGAAGCTGTTTTCAAATTGGTTGGACTCATGTGGAGATAATTAAAAAAATCTTCATGACCAACATTATGCCCGGTGAGCACACGCACCATTGGGCAGAAGTATACCTTCCCCCGCGAGTTCACGTACGCTTCCACAGAGTACATGTCACCCTCCATGAACGCCTCCACCATCATACGCGGTTCTTCCGTCCGTTTATTTTCAGCGTATATCCGCTCAATCTTTTTCCCAAGCTTTGTGAGTGCTTTCTTCAATTCATCCTCGTGGTAGCAGAGTGATACCAGAAGACTCTGTGCAAGATTGGTTGGCTTCACAATCATCGGGAAACCGATTCTCGCAATAATGCGCTTCCGTTCCTCAACAGTATTGCCTTTGACAATCGTATACTTTGGCGAAAATCGTGGTGCGAGCAACTTAAACCGTCGGCGCATTTCGAGTTTGTCAGTAGCCCATCTGAGCGATTCAGTCGTAGGGGTGCGAAGATAGGGCACATGGGGAATGACTTCGATAAAACGAGCCATGTGCGACTCAGAACGAGACGTAATTGCACAGAGTTCACTTTGGTACGGAGCGAGTGCCTCAGCGATATTTGCTGGATTCCCAAAATCGCACTCAACGAGTATGTCGAGTCCTCTATATGCATCTTTTTCTTTATGTGACCCATCGCGCGTATCGCGCATGAGCATAACGCGAAACTTTCGTTTCTCCTTTTTCTCATACGCACGAATACTCTCAACCGCTCCGGGAGGCAGAAGAGAAACGTACACAATGATGTTTCGTTCTGTTTTTTTCATGAGAGTGCGTGCAACACAAGAAATGGGTCACACAGATGATGATGTAGAATAATTAGTGTCGAAGACTATACCACAGTGATACTTCATTGTACAGGAATACCTATTGTACTTTCGTACATATACGACTATGATGCTTCCATGCATTCAAACAAGAAAATTATATTCCTCAATGCGGGAACCGAAACACGAAAAGCATTCATACGGGGCATTGGTGACACTCCATACGAGTGGTACCACACGAAACGTATGATGCTCCACATCAAGGATACGACACCGTCTTTTCTCTATAGAAGCATGCCTGTCGACTGGAAAGATGCGGTCGTGTTTACTCGTCTCCGCGGAAATGACCAACAATTTTCGGGTATGCTCTACGATTTTTTTACCCACAACAACATCACCGCAAATGATTCAATTAACGGTTCGTACGAAAATAGCTCCGAAAAGATTGCCCAGATGCTCACACTCACACTCGCGGGTATTCGCGTACCCGAATCATTCATCTTTCGAGAAGAATCATTCAAACGCCACAAAGCATACATTCTAGAACGACTCACATTCCCATTCATTTTCAAGACAGACGGGAGCCGTGGGCGCAACGTTGTACTCATCACCTCCGAAGCAGAATTTGATGCAACTATGGCAATAAAGCCCAAATATGCCCGTGCACTTGTCCAACCATTCATCCCTAACACCTTCGATACTCGTACCATAGTGGCATTTGGTGAAATACTCGGTAGTATCAAGCGTACACGTACGAGTGGCTTTCTCAACAACATTGCTCAGGGTGCAATACCCGAGGTGTATGAACTCACTGATGCGGAAAAAGAGTTGGCAATACGCGCAGCAAGAGTATGTGGCACCGACGTAGCGGGTGTCGATATGATACACACCGAGGAAGGACCAATTGTTCTCGAGGTCAACAAGTCACCCCAGATTCACGGCTTCGAATCCGTCCACCATTTCAAAGTCTTTGAAAAAATCGCCCGCCTCATGCTCGAGCGAATGAAGTAGATGTTGGGTTTACGAAACCCAACATGTTATATCATCAATAAAGTATACCCACACAAAAATCGAACATACGCTCTCGATGAGAGTGGTATCACTGTTTCCGTAGGAAGCAAAACTAAAAGTTTGAGTGGTCTGAGTTTGCGTGCTTTTATCAGTACTCAAAACGACAAAAGGGTCTTGTACAGAGCACACCAATGGTTGAAATACAAAATGAAATCGAGGGTTCAATTCTCTATCTGCAAAAGAAGTCTAAAATACTATTCGGGATTGGTAAAATTTTTGTCATTATTCGCACGACACCTGAAAATCAGGATACGGTCATACAGACACTGCGCATGAAGCTTGAAGAAAAACAAATGACCGCAACCACCAACCTCGGCTTGGTGCTCTATGAGTGTAAGTAGCAAAATGTAGGAGTGAGTTTAACTATGGTCGACATCGTACGTTGACCATACAAAGTCTGGCCTTATATTCTTATGTAACTTGTTTTGGATGAGTATTAAATACCGCAATCGTGCTTATGCATAATTGCGGTATTTAATGCCATCTACTGCACCATTATTGATTTATATTTATTATTATAAAACGCGTTAATAATTTGGAATTTTCTTGTATTTACTTCTTTTAGAGAATCATCAGTCTGCTTATCAGGATGCCACATACTCGCGTGTTGTTTGAATGCCTTTTTAACAACCTCGACATCGCTTCCATCACTCACTCCAAAGATTTTTTCCGCGAGTGCAATGACGTGCGGCCTAGATAATTGCGCTCGACCATCTACAATTACATCGTACTCGGCCTGTGTAATTCCGAGTTCACGCATTGCTATACGCTCAGATTCTGCATCACTCTTTGGTTGTTGTTCATTACCGCCCTGCCTCCCTCGAGATTCTCCTCTTGGTGCTTCCTGCTTATCAGCAGAACCGTTTCCAGCACCAGCATCCCTTCCTCCGTTCTTTTGTGCATCTTCATACCTTTTTCTCAACTCTTCCCTTTCCTTCTCATACCGTGCTTGTTCTTCTGCTTGTTTTCTTTTTTGTTCTTTTATAATCTCCTCCATCCTCTTTTTCATTTCGTCTGCAGGCGTACCACTTGGTTGTGGTCTTGATTCATATAGTGCGGTTAATATTCCGTTACGCCATGTATTGTAGCTTGCAAAGATTTCACTGTTTAGAGAAGCGATATTCTGTTTCTCGTTGAAATACCAATTTCGAATTGCATTTTGTTCTTGATAATCTTTCGCCATGTCAAGTCGTTGATTGTATTGATATTCAAGTTCGAGCAAGTGCCAATTATTTTTACCAATATGAAATACCTTCCATCTGTCAATATAGTCCGTATCAGCAACTTTCATTGTCTCTGTGTATGCTCCCCGTTGGACTGTTTTAAAGAGAAATGGCTTGTACACAAATTCACCTGAAAATTTTGCCTTCAATTGTTCAATCTGTTCACGAAGCACTCTGTTTCTTTGTTCTTTAGGGCTTTCACCATCTCCTTTCCCGAACATGTTATGTTCTGAATTGAAATTCTCATTATTATTTCCAGCTTGGTAAGCCTCTCGTTCAAATTTCATATACTATAATATGTCTAAACGAATAACTTATGCTTGCTCGTTATAAAGATCAAGAAAATGTGTGTCGTGAACTTTTTTTACCAATTTCATAGTCTTACTAGTTTCATTAATGCGCTTCGAAAAATCATTTATTTTTCCTTCTAATGCGGATAACATTCCAACTAATTCTGGGTATAAATCGATTGGTCGTTTTTTTGTATAATCGGGGGTATATGAATCTTTATTCAAAGAAGCAATCAAATTTGAAAGTTCCATAGCAATAGTACTTGCTGACTCAATATCAAAGTCGTCAGTTTCAAATCCATTTGCCGTCTCGATAAGTGATGTGTAAAGTTTAGTTACAGGACCACCACCCAACGAATAATCACCAGTCCCCATTTTGTGGTCAAATTCAAATTTTGTACGCCTTGAATCACTACCCAAGTTTGCAAATATCTTTGCTAAATCAACCTGTATTGATGTCCATTGTGTATTTATTTGTTGCGCATGGTCAATAAGTTCATCTTTTATTTCAAAAATATAGTCATAATATAATTTTTTACTTTCGATGAATTTCTTTCCCCAACCTTGTATAGCATCAAAAAGTTCGGGTGAATCTTTTGTTAATTCTCTCAATTCAGTCCAGTGTTTGAGCATAAGTATTTTTAGTTCCTGAAAATTTTTTGCATCACGCACATGTTTGAGTTGTTCACCAATTTGCTGCATCTGTCCGATGAGCAACTCCATTGCTTTTTTTTGTGTTTCCGGCGCATATTTAACTACATCAAGAAGCTCTGAAAATATACCTTCAATCTGCTCACTTGCTTCTTGAGAAAAACTTCCAACAACTGCTTCATTTTTCTTTGGAATTTCTACCATTCCAAAATTCTCGTGTGATTCAGACATAATTTATGCATCAATAGTTAAATTCATTTCTATAACTCATTAAGTATATATACTGATGTAAGCACGAGCAAACTCGTCGCACAGTCCAGACATGTTGGGTTTACGAAACCCAACATGTATACTTATGTAATATGGAATTATTTCATGTTTTGAACAGAGGGGTTGATGGTCGTATTCTTTTTAAAGACTCTGGCGACTATGTCCGATTTATACACAACATGTATGAATTCAACGACGCAAGTCCAGCACCACAATCAAATCGGCGTCCTGGTGATATTGCTGACAACACAATTAAAGAACGTGAGATTTTGGTTGATGTACATGCGTGGGTACTCATGCACAATCATTATCATCTACTTCTCTCTGAGCGCAGAGAAGGTGGTATCTCTCTTTTCATGCGAAAGCTTAATGTCGGATACGCAAATTATTTTAATGAACGATACCATAGAAGTGGCACCCTATTTCAGGGACGAACAAAGAAGATTCATGTCGAAACAGACGCCTATTTTTTATATATCCTCCACTACATACACCTCAACCCACTCGACTATCTTGAGGGAGCGCAAGAGTGGCGAGTGCGAGATGCTTCAAAAACTTCTGGAGTAGAGTTCTCACAACTCCAGAAACATCTTCATCAGTACAGGTGGAGTAGTTATCAAGATTACCTCGGTAAGAAAAACTTCCCTTCCATACTCACCACAACACTGTTTCAAGAAAAACTTGG
>CAYRMF010000008.1:0-1578 GCA_964425475.1 uncultured Candidatus Saccharibacteria bacterium
CGCACATTGGCGGTACCACCATTCACTCGTGGGCCGGCATTGGCGCGCGCGACACGCTCACGCAGTACGACCTCGACAACATCATGACGAACGAGAAAACAGTCCGCCGTGTGAAGAAGGCACGCGTACTCATCATTGATGAAATCTCGATGCTCGATGGGCGCGTGCTTGAAATGGTAGAAACCGTCTGTCGCACCGTGAAGCAGTCGGGAGAGCCGTTTGGGGGTATGCAGGTGGTACTCGTGGGAGACTTCTTCCAGTTGCCACCGATTGCGGGGAGGGGGGAGATGTCGCGCTTTGCCTTTGAGTCCCGCGCGTGGGAGGGTGCAAAGTTTCTCACCTGCTACCTCACCGAGCAACACCGCCAGGAGGATGAGCTCCTCTTGGGGCTCCTCAATTCTATTCGAAAGAATGACGTGGATGAGAGTCACTATACGCTCCTCAGTGAACAAACTGATATTGGATATACCGAGATTGAACCGACAAAACTCTACACGCACAACAGCGACGTCGATAGTATGAATACGTCACGCCTCAAGGAACTCAACGCTCCGAGTGTACATTTCAAAATGGATACGAAGGGCACAAAGCACGTCGTCGAATCACTCGTTAAGAACTGCCTCTCACCCGAGACGCTCGAACTGCGAAAAGAGGCGATGGTGATGTGCACGAAGAACAACTTTGAAGTGGGGTATGTGAATGGCACTCTCGGGCGCGTGACTGATTTTGATAGAGAGGATGGTTTCCCCGTGATTGAGACGAGCGATGGGAGAAGTATCAAGATGGCTCCGCAGTCGTGGTCGGTTATCGAAGACGGGAAGGTGAAGGGGGAAATCACGCAGGTACCGCTTCGACTCGCATGGGCAATCACCGTGCACAAGAGCCAAGGGATGTCACTCGATGCGGCTGAGATAGACTTACGGAATGCCTTCACCTACGGACAGGGATATGTGGCGCTCTCACGCGTGCGCTCGCTCAGTGGTATGAAGATTATTGGACTCAATTCACAGGCGCTTCTCGTGGACCCACGCGTGGTGCACAAGGACGAGCACTTTCGCGAGGAGTCGGATGACGCTGAGTTTGTCTTCAATGAAATGGAAAGCGAGGAGGTGACGGCGATGCAGAAAAACTTTGTGAACGCATCGGGAGGAAAGTGGGCGGAAAAAGTGGAGGGGAGAGTGAAGCACGCGGGTGTGCCCGTGCGCGAGAATACGTATGCGGTCACAAAGGAACTCGTGGAAAAACGCATGAGTGCGAATGAGATTGCAAAAGAACGAGGCATGGCACTCTCTACCATTTGGTCACACATTGAAAAACTTGCTGAAGATAAGGAGATTGGGAGGGAACACGTCGAGAACCTTATTCCATCACAGGCGGTATGGACGGTGGCGTATCCACACATAGAGAAGGCATTTGCAAAACACGGTACTGAAAAATTGAAACCAGTTTTTGAAGAACTCAACGAGGCGTACGACTACGACCTCATTCGGCTCGGGCGACTCATGTACACCTATAAGTAGTATGCAGGGTGTTGGATGGTTTCGGGTGAGGAGGAGAGTGAAGACCCGGCGCCTACGG
>CAYRMF010000008.1:1678-23880 GCA_964425475.1 uncultured Candidatus Saccharibacteria bacterium
CACCTCCTTGAGCTCAACCACTCGGAGCGCTTTTGGGCACACGTCGCGCGCGCATGCCCCGAGTACGTAGCACACGTGCACGAACTGCGTGCAATCAACATGTATACGATAGGGGCATAATTCTGTTTTTACGATATGAGTCAAGAGTGATATGATGTACCAATGAAAAAATTTGGATTGTTTTTTGCTTCGGCACTTTTTGCGTTCTCGGCGTTCATACACCCCGTATTTGCACAGGAATCAGACGTTACTATTTACTTTTTTGGGCGCAATGACTGTGCACACTGCGCGGAGGAGAAAGCGTTTCTCGCTGAGTATCTCCCCACCGTACAGGGTGTGACGTATGAGTATTTCAATGTCACGGAGGATGACACAGCGAAAGCACTTTATGAAAAGGTGCTCGCGAAGCACGAACTTTCCCACGTAACACCGGTGACGGTGATTGGCGATATGGTACTCCAAGGTTTTGATACAAAGGAGACAACGGGAGAGACCATGAAAAGTGCGGTCGCGCGAGCGCGCGCATCCGACATTCGCTCGCTCGACGACCATCTCGCGCGAGCGCCAAAGCAATCCGATAGTTTCAAGGGTGCTGGCTGTGATGAAAATGGTACCGAGTGTGGCACACTCACCAATCCGAATATGTATATGTTCAATCTGCCTGTCATTGGTGTGGTAGATTTTAAATCTTTCTCACTCGTTTCGCTTTCAGCAGTCCTCGGCACCATTGATGGTTTTAACCCGTGTGCAATGTGGGTACTCATCACGTTCCTCGTCCTGCTCACGCAGGTGGGGGATAGAAAGAAAATGATATTTGTCGCCGGGCTCTTCATCGTCGCGGAGGCGATCATGTACAACCTCATCCTCAATGTGTGGTTCACCACGTGGGATTTTGTAGGGCTCGATGCGGTCGTGACACCGCTCGTTGGTTTTCTCGCGCTCGGTGGAGGGGCATTCTTCCTCTACCGTTGGCACAAAAACCGTTTCAAGCCACTCATCTGTGATGTGTCTGACCTCGAGACGCAAGGAAAGACCATTGCAAAAATTCAAAAAATTATCGAACAGCCCACAACCATCATCACCGTACTCGCGGTTATTGCGATAGCGTTTTCCGTCAACATCATCGAATTTGCGTGCTCGATAGGTATCCCGCAGGCGTACACAAAAATTCTCGAGCTCAATGACCTCTCCTTCATTTCGCGCCAGTTCTACATCCTCATTTACACTCTCGGCTACATGGTTGACGACCTCATTGTCTTTGGGCTCGCTATCTGGGGCTTCTCACGCCTTGAGTCACATGGCCACAAGTACTCCCAGCTCTCACTGCTCATCGGTGGTTTCCTCATGCTCCTTCTCGGCGCGATACTTATCATCGATCCCGCGATTTTTGTGCTCTAGGGTGTCAAAAACCACACGTGCCCACTGCTCCAAGGTGGTATACTAATCTCATATTCGTTATTACAGCGTTACCATGTTTGGATTATTTCGTTCACCAGATACTGATTCACCTCAATCAAACTTCACTCATTCGAAAGATGATATTATTGCAGCATTCGAGGAAGATGAGGCGATGCAGATGAAGCAGAAACAATTTGCAGCCGAGCTCGGAGTGTCTCTTGAAGAGGCAATAGAAGTACGTAAAAAGATTTCAAAAGAATATAATGATGCACATATGGTGCGAGGTTTATCTGAGGCAGATGCAATTGCGGATGTCATTGAAAAAAATCAGAACTATACCAATGAACAGATATCAATCATTCTTAGATCTATATGGGGTGTCGATATGCCCGGTGTCGTTGAGGACCCCCGTGGGCAT
This sequence comes from uncultured Candidatus Saccharibacteria bacterium, assembly GCA_964425475.1. Taxonomy (GTDB): domain Bacteria; phylum Patescibacteriota; class Minisyncoccia; order Phycocordibacterales; family UBA918; genus Damh-18. The sequence continues at coordinate 3,495 of CAYRMF010000008.1, forward strand.
GAGTCAGCGCACGGTACCCTACACTAATCACATCTGTTCATGCGTGACAGTGCAATTTTCATGAACCGCCTATAACCATGTTTTTTAAAAAGAAGAAATTTTCAAGGGATTCATTCGCAGGGGTGTGTATCGTACTCATCTTTGCATCGGTTGTTTCCGCATATGCTTATTTTCTTTCTGATGTACTCAACGACCAGTATTCTGTGAGTAACACAGAAATCGGTGGTGGAGCGCAACATGCGGAAGAAACAAAGAAAGCAGAAGAGGGCACAACAAACATTTGGGAAAATCTTTCAGTACATGGGCTCAGTGGCGAATACTACGAACTCAGTATTCAGGGTGTGGCGGATGAATTTGCATCTGAAAATTGTATCGGTGGAAGTGATGATGCAACCATTTTTATTCGTGGGAACGGTGATAGTGCAGACCGTAATCAAATCCTTGTGGTACAAGATGAAACAAAAGGGAAGCGTACCAATACTTCTGGTTCGGTATACAGTGTTCGTGATGCATGCACTGCATCGCTCGATAATGACCCTGCAGAAATTACCATACCGTACAATGAGAAGGGATATATCGTAACCGCTCGTGCACTCGGGAGACCAACACAGAGTTTTGAATTTAGTATCCAAGGAAACCTCATGTTTACGAAAGATGAGTTTGACAATGATTTTCTCGTGCTCGGTGTGCAGAGTGACACAGGTTTTTTTACCGAAACTCAGATGCGCTCTCAGAAAAAAATGAAGGGAGCCCCGACAGATATTTCGGGACTTTTTGAGTGGAGTGGTTCGGTGTGTTACTTTAGCCCAGAATACCATTGCTCTGATGATTCTGATTCACACACGTGTGCTCCCGCACAGGTGTGCTGTTTGGATACCAATGAAGATGGCGTTTCTGATTCGTGTACTGATGCAACCCCAGCGAGCGACGGTACGGCGACATGTGTGACAGGGACACTCACCGATGTCGCATGTCGTGTGTACACAGACGAGTGGGTATTTAGCATAGATGATTTTGTTGCATCACTATGGAATGTAGATGATGCAGGTCATTTTAAAGATGCACAGATACGATTGTATCCAGTGCAGTGAGTGTTATATACAATTAATTCAATAGCATATATGTCATCAACACATTTTGAGGGAAGCAATGAAAAGCTGACACCACATCAAGCACAAGCGCGTGGCAAATATCCACTTACTCCAAAGCAAGCACAAGCACAGGGCATTCCTTTTGAAAAACAAAAAAGTGGAAAACCCGAAACAGGTGCCGACGGTGAATACGAACTCGGAGTTACAAGCGCAGTTTTTGGTGATGAGCCGAGGCCAAAACCGCTCTATGAACTACCCCACAGTGGAGATGAAAATAATCCTCCCGAGCGTGTCCATTAGTTCGTTTCAGGATATATCGCTTTTTCCCCCTTGGTATATACTATATACATTTATACACTAATTTTATAAAGCATGAGCCATCCATTCGAGCAAATTTTTGAAAAAGCTCTCGAACGAAGTCGTGGTGATGAGAACCACGTACTCGGTGAGGCAGAAAAGTTGCGTGAAAGTGGGTACGCAGGAAGTGAGATATACACGGTGCTTCGTAACATGAAGCAGTCACACATCAACCCGGCTGATGAAGAGATTCTCGACGAGGCGCTCGAAGAGTTTGCGCAGTATGTCGAGATAGATAGTATCTCTGAATCAGAAGGTACTACTGATGATTGGGAGGAGGAATAGATTAGGAAAAGCTACATACGTTTGCTGTGTGATAGGGTACAAATATGCCCGAAACGCAGAACGTTTCGGGCATGTTGTTGGTAGGCTAAGTGAGCTGAGTTGTTAAGCCAGTGAGATCAATTCTTGACACAATAAAGAACGTATCTACGACATGAAAGAGTAGAGCAAGTGCACAAAACTGAACGTGTGCAGGAGTACATGCATCAAGCAATACTCGCACCTTTATGTATCCTGGTGATCCAGGAATGCGCACTGGAATGCATGCAACATCGCGGAGGGGGACAATAAGGTTATGAGCTAACCGCTCGTGTATGGAACAGACTTGACGTGCGGTCATCATTGGAAGACCGACTCGAAACTCGATATAACTTGGGTTACGTTTTCTTGCACGCACTATAATCATGGTGTATCTCCATCGTTTCAAAAAACCTTATAAATAGTATACAGAAATAACTGTTTGTCAATGTTTGGAAAAAAGAAAAACCCGAAACGCGGAGCGTTTCGGGTTATCTATCATGGAGAGGAACATTCTCAAGTATGTTCCTCTCATGCTCGCCTGCATCGTCTATAAATGACTTCTCAGCTTCTTTTTTCAGTGCTTCTGTAAGTGCACGCGCATCTGCGCGTTCTGCACTCATCGCCCCGGCTTTTCTCCCTCCAGCCCTTGCCATGGCCTTTAGGGCAGAAGCGTCATCATCTTCCATGGCTTTGAGCACTTTTTCCGGTTTTTTACCACTCATCTCAAATCCTCCCATATGTGTTTATCTCTATATAGTTAAGTTCATTTGTTCCATTAAGTCAAAGGAATGTTTTTGTATTTATTTTCCGAGCACCTCCTCCACGACCGCTTTCACATCGGCGCCGTCTGCTTTTCCATTCAGTTCTTTCATGAGGGAGCCGATGAGCATTCCCATCTTCGATTTGTCTTGAGCACCCATCTCTGCGATTTTTGCTTCGACAATTGGACGGATTTCTTCACGACTCATGAGCTTCGGGAGGTACGATTCGAGTACCGCAAGCTCCTCACGCTCAATGACTGCCAAGTCCTCACGCCCACCGGCTTCAAACTGCTGGATTGAGTCCTTGCGCTGTTTTGCGAGTCGCTTGATGACGGTGAGTACACCCGCATCATCGAGGGGTGTCTGCGGGGTGCGACCCGTGGCGACGAGCTCATTCATAAACGCGGTGAGCATACTGCGCACCGTGCGGAGCTTCACTTCATCGTGTGCCTTCATTGCTGTCTTCAACTCTTCTCTAATTTGTGTTTGTAAGTCCATATTGTGCTTAATTTAGAGTTCTATAGTACCACAAAACTCATGGTAGAATAGTCGGTATGAATACAATTGAAATTGGAATCTTTCTATTACTCATCGCCATTGTGGGCATTCTCGTGTACGTCTTTTTCCTCAAGAAGCAGGAGAAGGACACACAGTCCTCTGATGGGCTCATGATGCTTCAGCAACAGCTCCACGACCTCACCCGCACCATGGATGAGCGCATCGGTGAGACGAACCGGGTGATGCAGGAGGGCTCGCGCGCGCAGTTTCGGGAGAGTAGGGAGCTCATTCAGGAAATCAATAAAGAGGTGAACGAGCAGTTGCGCAACGTCGTCCGTGGCGTGACGGAGGTGTCGGAGTCCTCAAAACAGGTGTTCACCATCGCAGACCAACTCCAAAATCTTGAAAAAATCCTCACGCACCAGAAGCAGAGGGGAAACCTCGGTGAGGCATCACTTCAGCTCGCGCTCGAAAACATGCTCCCCGCAACCGCGTACAAGCTTCAGTACGGTTTCCCCGGAGGTGATGCAGTGGATGCGGTCATCATCACCAAAGACGGCATGATTCCGGTGGACGCGAAGTTCTCGCTCGACAACTACCGCCGTCTCGTCGATGAGACAAATCCCGAAAAGAAAGAAGAGCTCGAGAAGGAATTTAAGAACGACCTGAAGAAGCGTATCGACGAGACAGCGAAGTACATTCGTCCCAAAGACGGCACACTGCCATTTGCGTTCATGTACATTCCCGCGGAAGCAATCTATTACGACCTCCTCGTCAATGAGGTGGGTGCGGTGAAGGTCAATACGCGTTCGCTCATCGACTACGCGTACAAAGACAAGAACGTCATCATCGTGTCACCGACCACCTTCGCTGCGTACCTCCAGTCAGTTCTCTATGGTTTTCGTGCATTCAAGATAGAGGAGTCCGCAAAGCAAATAGGGAAGCACGTGGAGGGGCTCGCGCGTCACTTGAAGGCGTACGACGACTATTTCAAGAAGGTGGGCATCTCGCTCGGCACGACGGTCAATCACTACAACGCTGCCCAGAAAGAGCTCGGAAAGGTAGACAAAGACGTGGCAAAAATCACCGACGGGAGCATCGACTTCGAGACAATCGCACTCGATAAGCCGACTCAGGGGGAATAGGGGATTGGAAATAAGAAGAGGCGCGAACAATGTCGCGCCTCGTCGGTGTTTCTGTCAGAATACCGTTCAAATCGTGTTTTCACCATCAGGACCCTTCGGTACATCTTCCTTTTTGGGAGGGATGCTTTCGACGGTGGTTATCTGATTCGTGTTTGGTCCACTCAATATGAATGTGTGACCATCCTTGCATTTGAACACAATAGTGACCCCAGATACATTTTCGTGTTGGTATTTCCCGTTGACAGCTCCGATTACAATGAAGTCTGCCTTTTTGAAGATGATCTCACCGAAATCACCACTACCGGTACAGATGATTTTACCGGTCTCGATAAGTTCCTTTGCCGTTGTGGCCTGTTTCACGGGAGGATTTTGCTTCGGCGACTTTGCCTCCGCAACACCACTCACCACCATGGCGGCGAGCATACAAGCTATGAGAAGCGCTTTCATTATGTTTCCTCACTTGAGAATGAAAAATCAGATACCAATTTTGAGAACCGCATTGTCACGACACACAAATGAAACGGAGTATGTGCGGTGCACAATATCCTTCAAACCCGCATATTTTTTGCAGTACAGCGTGCCAATAGTGCGGTATATCCGCTCAGCATTGAGCGAAACTTCGGTTTTGCATCCGGTCAGCAGACTAACACAGATGCAGACACAGGCGCACACCTTCATACGAGGTACCCTCCATTACAAAGAACCGAGGATACTATACCCCGTGAATTCGAATTTTCAAACTATACAAACATAAAGGCGCGCAGTCCGAGGGACGGCGCGCCTACTTCACTTCCACTTCAATATTCTCTCCGATGTTCATATCGAGATCCTGCGCAGGTTGCTGAGCTTGTTGTACTGGGAGGGGTCTCTCACCGGTACCACACGCACTTCCATAGAACCGTCTTTGCAGAAGTAGTGAATGTTCACCACCCTGCTATTCGCTTGGTAGTTGGCTTTTAATTGGCTAAATCCGCCATGCGTTTCGCAAGGTGCCTTCGGTGGTGCCACAAGATGTTCCGACTGCGTTTCCTGAAATACCGGATACGCTTGAGCGTACGGAATCGATGACAGCATGACTGCGAGGATACAAATCGTCTTCATCATCTTTCTCCTGATGTTGTTTGGAAAAGAAGGTCGAAATAACAACCTTCCGATTTTGTTTAAAAAAGAACTTTCCTCCTATAGAGCATACTACATAGAAGTATCACATGAGCACGGCGAGGTGTGAAATGAAGACGCGCGGGGTTTTAATCCGCGCGCTTGAGCGAGGATCAGCCAGCTCACTTCTGTATCTGGTGGGAATACACCCACGTTTTATCGGCACACGTGATTTTGTCCATGGTATCCTGGTACCACTTTTTCCTTTCGCCGACGTCGATGTAGAAAAGGCCACCATGACCGTTGCAGAATTCTTCTGCTTCGCGGATTTTGAGGAAATAGACAGGAATGCCATTTTGCTTCCTTATTTCCTGCAGATCCTTCTCTTCTGAAGAACCAAACCAAAACCCGACTATGAAAGCAAGCACCTGACAAGCAAGCATCACACACACTAGTGCCACTAAGATTGGTAATGGGATGACACCAGAATTGGAATTTGTGTTGGCTTTGTCCGATTGAGTAGTTTCCATCATTGCCTCCTGGCAAAAGAAAATTGTTGAAGAGCTGTATACGAATATTATACGATACAATTATAAAAAAGCAAGTATCTGAGTTCTTGTGGCTCAAAACCTATAAATTTAAGCTTTTTCTCTACATATCCCCAAATGTTGCATTTTTTATGCTTTTCTTGTACAATCGTGCCACTATGAATACAGAGAAGACAACAACAGAAAAGCCAACAGAATTCGCCATTATAGAGACGGGAGGGAAGCAGTATATGGTCTCGGTAGGTGATGTGCTCGAAGTTGAGCTTCTCGGTGAGCACAAAGAAGGTGATGCTATAGAGTTTGATAAAGTACTCATGGTGGACAACGGCCTTGATACGACTATTGGAGAACCATACATCAAAGGCGCATCAGTAAAGGCAACTTTTCAGAAGGAAAAGAAGGGGATTAAGCTCCACATCGTACGCTACAAGGCAAAGAGCAATCGCGACCGACGCATCGGGCACCGCCAGAAATACGCGCAGGTGAAGATTGACGCACTCAAATAATTTGAATTTTTAGAAAACCGCCACGACTCCGTCGTGGCGGTTTTGTGTATACAAGCATTCATACCCAAAACAAAACCCCGTCAATGAAGACCGGGGTTTTTGGAGGGCGTTGAGGCCCTCAGATGCTTATGGCTATGGGTCGGGGGTGCATTCGTGCTCCCCCCAAACGATCTGGATGATTCCCAGATTGATTCTCCCATTGTACTGCAGGCACTGCAACCGAGGGTTTGCATCGACCCTTACGACAGAGAATGGCTCTGCATCAGGATGAGGCGCAACCGCAGTCGCCGGATCGTAGGGGGCTTTGTCCCCAACCCTCCTTGGCAACGGTTCGATTGAATACGTGTTGCCGTCCGCCGTAGCACTCGCCGTATTTTGCAACGGCTTGGTGCTATACCAACCGCCAGTTGCGTTGGTGTTCTCACTCGCGAGTGCCGAAACACTGCACGAGAAGGGGATGAGAACCACCCCCAGGACTATCAACGCCAGTCGCGCCATGGCGACCAATTTTTCAATAATCTTGTTCATGATCTTCTCCGGTTTTTCTCCACACCATTGTGGCGAAACTCTTCATACTATAACATATTCTATGAAATAGTCAATGTTCCCTGATTTTAACCCCCCAGCGACTCCGTCGTGGCGGTTTTTTAAACTTTTCCACACGAGGTTACATAACAAAACACCCCCGACCTTTGTGGGGCGGGGGTTCTTCTTGTTCGCTCGTGACCTCTGATTGGGAAACTCTTTCTTATTGTTTCCTGATATTCTCCAAGGTACCCTTTATCGCAAGGTCAGGCATTCTTGCTAGAGCATTGAGCATCGTGTGGGTTATGGGGGCATTAACTGTGAGGGTCTTCCCATCAGTAACCCTCACTTCACTTATTCCTTCCCATTTGAGCATTCCTATGATGAACAGTGGCGTCTGTCCATCAATTGTCCTCGAGGTGTATGTCTTGGAAGTCATAGCAGGGTAGCGTCTCCCAAGGGAGATAGTCGTAGTATTTCCTCTCGTGATGAATGACGTGCCGTCCGTACAACCACCTTCAGCATAACCGCTGTCTGAACTGAGAGCAGAGCACTTTACATCGGAAGCAAAAACTGGGGTAGACAGAACAGCAAGGAGGAAGGAGAGAACAGGGATGACGAGCTTGATCATCTGATTACTCCAAATGAAATTTGATTGAAGTGCCACTAAAATAAATTTCGTGGCGGAACTTAATACCGGTAGATTATACCATAGTATCAGAGTCAGTCAAGTGCATGCATTTCTTTATACACAGAGCCATTTTCCAGCTATCCCCATATGGCGGAAATTACTGTGGATAGGGCTCATTTTCGTGTGGATAACTGTTGTAAAATCTGTGGATTTGTGGGATAATGAAGTGGTCCGGAAAGTCCGAACTTGGTCTTTCATAACTCAGCACTAGGAGGTGCATCATGGATTACTCTCTTGTTTCTTATGAGCTTCAGCTCATTGGTTTCATACTCGCGATGGTATTCTCGACGGCGGTTTTCTTCAGTATTAAGATCTCAGAGTTCGCAAATCGCCCGGTTCACTTCGCGATTCTCAAGTGGTTCAACAAGAAATCCACGTTTTGGGGATTGGGAGATCGGGGTTGGTATCTGACCCTCAGGTTCCTCCAAGTGTTCGGAGTATTGGGGATCGTCCTCATGCTCATTTTTGGAATTCCGTTTTCATACCCATTCTACCTGAGTTTCATTGCCGGGTGCTTGTGGGTTTTATGGGAAATGCGCACATGAATAATTCCGCAATACGTTGAAGAGCCCGCAGTATGTAATTTGCGGGCTCTCTGTTTGAAATATGATTTTGGTACCGGGTTGCCATTTTGAAAAAGCGCTCAAAGTAGACGAAAAAAACAATCGTGGTATATTTTATATCGGTAGTTCTCGAAGTTACACCGACACAAGGAGACGGAAATGGAAATTTTTGCAATCGTGGGTGTCATCCTCGTGATGGCGTTTATCATTTGGTCCGCATGTCGTCTGCCCGCAGAGCCGTGGACTGGGAAATCCTTTGAGGGCAATCGTTCGAACGCCCTCACGCGGGTTACGATGACCATCATCCTCGGAGCGACCTTCCTTTTTTTCCTCACGTCACCACTCTTGCACAAGATCCTATGAGTATGGAGGCGAAGCAAGAACCCGGCGTCTGCACAGACAGGCCGGGTTTTTTGTGTCGCATAAGTCGCACTTAGAAGGGCGTGAAGGTTTTTCAGAAAACGCGAAGAATTTCTTGAATCGTCGTTACGCTCTGTTTTTGAGTGCATTCTTGATAGTCTCCGGGTCAGCGTACTCGAGCTCGGAGCCAGTCGAGAGGCCACGACCGAGGTGTGTGATTTGTATGCTTTTGCCTTCAATGAGTGGTCGGAGGAGAGACTCCACGTACCGTGCGGTGTTTTCGCCGTCGGGATTGATTGAAAAAGCAATGATTATTTCTGAAAGACCGAGTGGAATTCGTTCCTCCACGATGTGTTTGAGCTGTCCACCACGGAGCTTTTTTATGTCCTGTGTATCGAGGAGCGGTACGGTACCACCGAGCACAAAATACAGCCCATCATACATGCCACTTCGTTCTATGGCGTCGATGTCGGTGTCGCGCTCGACGATGGTCAGCTTGGTATGGTCGCGCGCAGGTGCGTTGCAGAGTGAGCACTGACTGTTGGTGCTTTGTTCACTGTGATAGCGCGCGCACGAAGGACATGAGGACACCTGCGCGCGCAGTACACGGATGAGCTCAGCGAGCTCGACTGCATCATCGGGGTGCATGGTGAGAATATGAAACACAAAACGCCGTGCTTGACGCGAACCAATACCGGGGAACCGTTCGAAGTGCTTGATGAGCTTGTCGAAAGTGGTCATGGACTAAAAATCATCGCGATCAACACCAACGGTGTGATGTGTGTCGAGATTGATAAAGCGTACGTGCTTGCTGTCGAAATAGAGCTCCGCGCTCCCGACGGGACCATTACGGTGTTTCTCAACGAGGATTTCTGCGATGTTGGTCCGGTCTGACTCCTTGTTTATCTTATCCTCGCGGTGAATGAACATCACGACATCGGCATCCTGCTCGATAGAACCAGAGTCACGGAGGTCGGAGAGTCGTGGCTTACCACCGCGTTGCTCGACGGCACGAGAGAGCTGAGAAAGCGCAACAATAGGTACATCGAGTTCGCGCGCAAGTATTTTGAGCGAACGAGAGATCTCGGTGACCTGCTGTACCATCGAGTCGCTCGCCTTGCTCGACGTGGGGCTCATGAGCTGAAGGTAGTCCACTATGAGGAGGTCGAGCCCATGTTCATTTTTGAGTCGTCGTGCCGATGAGCGCATTTTGAGAATGTTGTTGCCCGGTTGGTCATCGATATGAATGGGTGCTTCAGCAAGGCGCGTCATAGCTGCCTGGACTGCTTCAAACTCGCTGTCGGTGCGGAGCTTGCCGGTGCGGAGCTTCCACGAGTCGACACCTGCTTCTGCAGCGAGCATACGATCGACGAGCTGTTGGTCGCTCATCTCGAGAGAGAAGATACCCACAGATGCACCATGGATACATGCAGCATTGCGCGCAATGTCGAGTGCAAATGTTGTTTTTCCCATGGAGGGACGTGCTGCAAGTATGACGAGGTCGGATTTTTGCAAGCCGGCAAGGATATTGTCGAGTGCCAGAAAACCTGTAGGGACACCACGATGGGTCTCTTCAGATGAATTCAGTTTTTCAAATCTATCCCATGCTTCGGAGAGGGAATTTCCAATTGGATTAAAACGCTGGGTTGTTGGTGCATTGGTGACGTGATATATCTTTTTTTCTGCACTATCCATTGTTTCATCAATGTTTTCCGGATCAGAGTATCCCAATTCGGCAATCTCATCGGCTGCATTGATGAGTCCACGGAGTATTGATTTGTTCTGCACGAGTTCTGCATAGTAGAGTGCGTTTGATGCGGCGGGAACAGTCTCCACGAGCTCAGTGATGTATGCTGCTCCACCGACACGCTCGAGGAGACTGCGCGACTTAAGCTTCGTGGTGATTGAGAGAATATCGATAGGGTCTCCGTGCATGAATGTATCCAAAATCGCACGATATATCTCTCTATGCTTGTCGGCATAGAAAGATTCCGGATACACCGTCACAGAGACATCGTGCATCGTTTCTGCTTTTAGGATAATAGCTCCGAGAAGCGCTCGCTCCGCATCAATGTTTTGGGGCGGGGTACGCAAAAGTCGGCTTCGGGTTCCTTGATTGGTGTTGCTTTGTGCAAGTTCATCCATAGAGGTTGCTATTGTAGCACGAAGAAAAAATCGTGATACAAGCGTGGAAAGTGGAGAATGAGTGGATAAGCCCAGTATCCTACACTTTAGAGATTTTTTGGCCCTGTGGCGTGTCTTCTATGGTGTATCCTTTCAGATTGATTGCCTCACGGATGCGGTCCGCTTCTTCCCAATTGCGTGTTGCGCGTGCTATCTCACGCTTATCGATGAGCTCTTGAATGTCATCTGGTACTTCGTTCGGTGCAACGATGCCGAGCTCGCGCACCACATCATCTTTTTCATCGGAGAGTCCAATATCGAAAATAGTGTCAAATTCACGGAGTGTTGCGACTTTATCTTTGTTGGTGATGTCTGCATCCTTAATCAATTCCCACATGAGTGCTATTGCTTTTGGAGTATCGAGATCGTCATTGATGAGTGCGTGGAAGCGCTCACGGTATGATTCACTTACCTCGCCAGTCTCGTTTTTGCAATCCTCGTATATGAAGCGCTTGAGGCGGAAGAGCGCCTGCTTTGATGCAGACAGTGCCTCAAAGGTGAAATTCATCGGTGAGCGATAGTGTCCCGTGAGAAGCCAGTAGCGGTACACGAGAGGTGAAAAACCGTGATCCATGAGTCCGGAAAGGCGAATACCGTTTCCAAGTGATTTTGAAATTTTTGTATCATCAATGCGCAAGTGGGCATTGTGGAGCCAGTACGCAACGTAGGGCTTGCCCGTCACCGACTCTGCTTGTGCTATTTCGCCATTGTGGTGGGTGTACTTGAGGTCTTCACCTCCCGTGTGAATGTCTATTTGACGACCCAATGTACTAAAAATCATGGCGGTGCACTCTATGTGCCATCCAGGGAAACCCTTTCCCCACGCGCTCTCCCAGCCGAGAAGCCCTTTTTTCCAGAGTGCAAAATCTGCAGGATGACGCTTTTCTGAGTTTACATCAACGCGCGCACCACTCTGAAGCTCGAGTATGTTGATGTTGCCGAGAATGCCGTATGCGGGAAATTTGGAGATATCAAAATAGACCCCATCGCTCGTCTCATAGGCATACCCCTTTTCGTAGAGTGTTTGGATGAGTCGAATCTGCTCTTTTACATACTCGCTCGCTGGAGCGTATTTTGTGGGAGGAATGTTGCGAAAAGCACCATTGTCCTCTTTGAAAGAACGCATGTACGTGTCCGCTACCTCACGCATCGCGGAGAGGGAAATGGGTTTACCCTCGCGCTTCAGAGCCATCATCATCTTGTCTTCACCGGCATCAGCATCATCGGTGAGGTGACCAAAGTCGGTGAAATTGATGACGTGCTTTACCTCGTATCCATTGTACATACAGACACGCTTGATGAGGTCGGGGAGGAGGTATGCGCGGAGGTTACCGATGTGAATGTGATTGTATACGGTTGGGCCACATGAATACATGGTGACCACACCTGGTTTCAGTGGGGTAAAAAGCTCCTTTGTATTTGATGCGGAATTGAAGAAGTAGAGAGGAGGATGCTCTACGGCTTTTGTTTTTGGTGAAAGTAAATCTAAAAAACCCATATAAAACAATTATAAAATATGCGCACAGTGTACCAAAAAAGATGAGAGAGCGCACCAACTACATCCACCGCTTGTGCTTGAAATATGCAAAGAAAACCATGGCAACGGTGCACATAATCCCAAGAATAATCCAGAAGTCATGTTTCTGACCGATGATAGGTGCTGAGACGACGTTCATACCAAACATTGAAGAAAAAAGAGTAAGGGGAAACGTGATGAACGCGATAATTGTAAAAAGCTTAATCACTTCGTTTTGTTTTGTGGTGAGCATTGCGCTGTTGGTATCACGAAGCGCAACGAGTGTTTCAAATTGTGTATTTGCTTTATGTTGAAGCGAAAAAAATTGAGTGCGGATGTTTTGGAGGTCGCGATCAAACGTGTCTCCATACATATCTTCAAAGGTAAGCGTCAGTGAATAGAAAATATCCTCATGGCTTTGGATAGTGTGCCGAAACGAAATCAGCTTCTTACTGATATTCGAGATTTCGTAAACCATGTGTTTTTCATTATCAGTAAAAATATCTGATTCTATTTCAGAAAGTTGTGATTCGATATAATCGAGTTTTGAGTGTGCACTATCGTAGAGGTTACCGAAAAGCGAGAAAAAGAGATGAGCACCAGTCACATCACGTTTAAACTTATGGAGTGTCGCAGCGACTTCAAACTGTTTCTTAAAACGGTCAAATCCCTCCATTTCCTCATATTGGACCGTGAGGAGACCCTTTTTGAGAATAAAAAACTTAACCTCAAATTGCCTATCTGCTTCAATGTGCCGAATCGCGGGGAAATCCAACGTGAGCTTTATGACGTCTTCCGCCACAGTCACCGCATTCTTTGGTACGACCGAGGTAAGATCGGTCATGAGTGCAGGAGAAATATCAAGCTCATGCATGACCTTCTGTACCTCATCTTGAGTAGGTTTTTTAAGGTTTATCCAAATGAGCTTTCCTTGCCGAAGTCGTTCTATCATAGTGCAATGATACCACAGGGAACTTACTCCCAAGGCATGGTATTGGTATAAATGTGAAGAAGTGCGATAATGCACGTATGATACAAGACGAAGATACAAAACAGAATGGTGCGGTTTCGAAGACTCCCCTCAATCTTGAGATATCTGTCCCCGGAAAACAGCGGAACTCATTTTTTAGTTATGGATTGGCAATTTTGCTTGCAACAGCAACCTTTTTTTCTGGTCTCCATCTGGGTATAAATAACGCGCAAAATACTGGAACATTTTCATTTTTAAAAGCAGAAACGCACGCTGATAATTCAATCGATCTCTCTGAATTTTGGGAAGTATGGAATTTACTCGATACACGATTTGTCGTTTCTAAAAGTGCCACAACTTCATCAGATTCTGCAACCTCAACAGCACTGACAAATACAGAAAAAGTGCGCGGTGCTATTGAGGGGCTTGTGCGATCGTATGGTGACCCATACACAATGTATTTCTCTCCGAAAGACGCTACGATGTTCCAAGAAGAAATCAGTGGTAATTTCAGTGGTGTCGGTATGGAGGTCGGGATGCGAGAGGATGTGATTACGGTCATATCGCCACTCCCCGATAGTCCTTCCGAAAAGGCGGGTATCTTAGCAGGGGATGTTATTGTGCGTATTGATGATGAAAGTACAGAAACAATGGGCGTTGATGAAGCGGTACAGCATATTCGAGGAGAAAAGGGAACAGAAGTCCATTTGACTATATTTCGCGAAGGAGAGGAAGAGTTTCGTGAGATTAGAGTCATGCGTGACACTATCGTGATTCCGACAAGCAAGACCGAGGTTCGTGATGATGTGTTCATCATCTCTTTGTACAGCTTTAATGCTATCGCTGAAATGGAAATGCAAAAAGCACTCCGCGAGTATGTGGCAAGTGATAAGAAAAAAATAATTCTTGATTTGCGTGGTAATCCCGGAGGGTACCTTCAAAGTGCCGTTGCAATTGCAAGTTATTTCGTACCTGCAGGGAAGCCAATTGTACGAGAAGGCGACGGTACTGATGAAAATGAAGAGGTGTATCGAAGTGCGGGTAAGCTCCTTGGGAAGCATGCACCAGAAAAAATGGTCGTCCTTGTGGACGGTGGTTCTGCATCTGCTTCAGAGATTCTTGCAGGAGCGCTCCAAGAGCACGGTATCGCTACGCTCATTGGAGAGCAAACATTTGGAAAAGGTTCCGTTCAAGAGCTTATTGATTTGGAAAGTGGCGCATCACTGAAAGTAACGGTGGCGAGGTGGTTTACACCAAATGGCGTTTCGATATCTGAGGGTGGGCTCACACCTGATATTGTAGTCGAACGTACTCCCGAAGACCGCACTGCGGAAAAGGACCCACAGCTTGACTCTGCACTCGAATTTCTTGCGAAGTAAGGCGGTATTTACTATTTCGGCGTGTTCTCCGAATCCTGTCATTTTGGAGCATAAAAAAACAACGCAGTGATGATGGCTCATCACCGCGTTGCCTGTTGCCTTTCGGCCTCCGTAGATTATGCCTCTAATCCTCCGGATTTCTTTGTTAGGTGCGCTTTCATCGCTCTGATTTCGTCGTCCGCGATTGCATGCGCAACCGCTTCAAGACGCTCTATCCATTCAGTATTCGACAGAAAACACCAGGACTCACATGCCCAGGTCAGTGCGCTGTCGAGGCGACCGAAGTACACGTAGGCCAAGCGCACATGGCTTTCAAGGCTCATGATGCGAGCGTCAGCGATATAGCGAGAAAGAATATTTCCGCTCCCTGGGGGACCCCACGTTCCGTTCGGGTATTTCGCTTCCTTTTCCCGAATTTTTGTGACGTGGTATTCTGCAGCCTCACGCCACGGACCAAGAAACTCATACGTGTCCCTGCTTACGGATATGTCACCGTAAATCATTTCAAACAGGTGCATTGCCGGGGTGCTGAGTCTCGTCCCAGATTTTACCTCACTTACGGGGATGATTGAATGGTCATGGTCCTCAAGATTGGGCTGGAAACGCAAATCCCCATCCATTATGAGAAACACCCAGGGAACATCATGCACCCTATCGTTCTCTGGGAGAGACTGGAAGTAGCGCACAGGCATGTCAGCGAGGGAACTCAACCGACGCCCACCTTGTGTGAACCCCTCGATTGCCTCAACGCATTCAGGAGAATCAACATCACTCCAGAAGACATTCTTGAAACCATTCATGGGGTAGGGACGGTAAGGGTTCGTGAAATCAAAAATCTGAACGAAGTCCTCCCATCCTTCGTCGACTGGACTCAGTCGAAACAGTCCCCCCTTCGGGTTTGTGTACCATCTAATATCTGGTTGCATGGAAAACTCCTATCAAAAAGTCAAAGATCACAAAAAGCGAAATTACAAATTTAATTATACTAGATAATATAGCATACGTCAATACCTCCCATGACAATCTCTGGCACATTTATCGGTAAGTGATTTTTGAGGATAGACGAGGCGTGAGAAGTTGGCACAGCTGTATCATCGATAATTATGGTGCTTTTACAGAATCTGCTATAATACGACGTATTATAGAGTTGGTTTATTAGTAAGTAGTATTGAGTAGGGTACCGTATGAAAGTAATTCTTATAAAAGATGTAGCCCGATTGGGGCGCAAATCAGAGGTGAAGGATGTTCCCAGTGGTCATGCGCTCAATTTTCTCATCCCACGGAAGTTTGCGGTCATTGCCACGGATGAACAATTGAAACGTATTGGTGAGGAGGAGAAACAACACGGCGCTCAGAAAGAGCACGCACAAAAGGTATTTATGGATGCGTGTGCAGTTCTGGCGGAGAAACGCATCAGGTACCCCGCTCCTGCAAACGAGAAAGGACATCTTTTCAAAGGAATCAATGCCGATGATATTCAAAAGTATCTCGAATCCACAGAACACATTGTTCTTCAGAAACAAGTCATTCTCCTCGCACATCCAATCAAAGAACTCGGTATCCACGAAATACCACTTTCGTTTGGAGGGGGCAAGGGCATGTGCACATTAGAAGTTGTTAAAAAGTAGTATGGCAAGTATCAAACAAATAGCACTGGTGCTCGGAGGATCCATTCTCCTCGTCGCGATTATTGGCTGGTGGTTTCATACACACAATACACAACCAGAACTTGTACTCGATGTCGATGAAAATATAGAAGGTCCACTTTCGCCCGAAGAATTAACAATCAATAAACCTGACATTACAAACACCATGAACCGCATTGCAGTATTTTCGACCAATAAAGGGACATTCGAGATTGAACTCTTTGAAGATAAGATGCCTATTACAACGGGGAATTTTATTAAGCTTGCTGAAGAAAAATTCTATGATGGTATAAAATTCCATCGAGTGATTAGTGGATTCATGATTCAGGCAGGAGATCCAAACAGTAAGGGAGATAATACCGCATCATACGGTACCGGTGGCCCCGGATACACGGTCCAGGATGAATTTGTGGAGGATCCGCTCCTTTCGAACGTGCGCGGTACTATTGCAATGGCTAATACCGGCCAACCAAACTCTGGAGGAAGTCAATTCTTCATTAATACCGTCGATAATACTGGCCTTGATTTCAACAAAGAGCCATTTACCTCAAAGCATCCCGTATTCGGACGCGTGGTAAAGGGGATGGATATTATAGATGCAATTTCTGCTGTCCCTGTCGGGCAGAGAGATTTACCAATTGAACCAGTTGTTATTGAGTCAATTGCTATAAAAGCACAGGAGAGTTGATGAAAAATACAAAAACCGGCGCCCACAGGCGCCGGTTTTTTGATATTTTTATATTACGCTTCGATGACAGATACGCGCTTTTTTGCAACTGTTTGCCCATCAAATCTTAATTTGCGCATATTTCCAAAGGAAACCTTGCCTGCTTTTCCTGCATGGAGTGAATGGTCCTTGCTCACGAAGACATTTTTTCCAGCTTCAATTTTTGTACCACGCTGTCGTACGATGATTTCACCGAGCTTCACGGTCTGTCCATCTGAGCGTTTTACACCAAGATACTGTGGATTAGAATCAGTGAGGTTTTTTGCGCTACCGCCCGCTTTTTTGTGTGCCATATATGATTATTCCTAAAATATACTGCGGGTGTCCGCAAGTTCATGTATAATAATTTCGTGAGTATACAAGACTTATCCAATAAATTCAAGGGTTTACTATTCAACACGGAAGTACTGCTCTCTGTTCTTATTGTTGCTGTGGCGTGTATTTCATTCTATCTCGGTACGCTGTCGGCCAAGGGAAATATAGGTTTTGAGCCACACATTGAGCAATATGCACAAGCAATTGGTTCTAATCTTGAAACTGCTCCAAAAATAGAAACTGCGACAAGTACTGAAACAACGACTACAGCGGAGGACTCACAGATTAAAAAGGGGGAGTATGTCGCTTCAAAAAGTGGCACAAAATACCATCTCCCCTGGTGTCCCGGTGCTAAACAGATAAAGGAAGAAAACAAGGTATGGTTTACCTCAAAGGAAGAAGCTGAAAAGGCAGGGTATACACCCGCAGCAAACTGCAAAGGCATTTAGAGCATGTCCAAAAACCTTTCATACTGCGTTGCACTGCGTTCAAAAACGCTCATCATATATTGAATATGTCTCGCATTTTCTCACTTGTGCGCCTTGTCTGAAAGGTTTTTGACCACGCTCTCTGTTGGTTGTACAAGTTTTCGAAATATACTCCATTGTTCGTGTCCAAAAACTATAGGCTCTAATCGAAATAACCGGCTAGGTGTTGCTTCACACGCTTCACGATATCTTCAAGACTGGTATTTGATTTTATGATGTAGTCATTTGAGCGAAGGCCCACGCCATGGCTGATATTTGTTGGATCATCAGCATTGGTGAGCAGTAGTACGTGGATGTCCTTACCCCAAGGAGTGTTACGCATTATTTTGAGCATTTCATGGCCATTTGTCTTTGGCATCTGAATATCGAGTAAGATAAGATTGGGAAGTTCATGTTCGGCGACGAGTAATCCTTCTGAACCATCGCGTGCTTCAAGTGCACTGTACCCAGCGTTCTCCAAGGCAGTCTTGAGTGCTTCGCGTAATGTACTGTCGTCATCGACAATGAGAATTTTGTGTTGTGCCATACGATACTAGTATATCACTTCTGGACGAAATGTGAGCAAGATACTATTATGGACAGCTCTCAATTATGAAAAAAATACTCATAATGCAGTTCAGGAAGAATCCCGTAGACATCGAAAAAGAGATCGAAATCTATACGCGTGATTTTGCACCACTACCAGTCACGCTCTCTTTTAAAAATATCTTTCATGATTCTATAGATTGGAGTAATCCAAAAAGTATTTGCGAAGATGCAGATGCGCTTATTTTTGGTGGGTCGGGGGACCTCTTCTTTGATGGAGGTCTCTGCCACGATGATCAAGCGATAGCGTCTTCGTGCGCGTACGCAAAATTGCATGAACCACTTTTTGAATATCTGTTTGCGCACCATATCCCCACACTCGGTATTTGTTTTGGACACCAGATGTTGGCGTATGTACATGGTGTTCGGGTACTCCATGACACAGAGCAAGCAAAAACAGGTTCTCATGAAGTTGTACTCACCGAGGAGGGAAGAAAGGACCCCCTCTTTGCGGATATTCCGTCTCAATTCACCGCACAGTACGGTCATAGAGACTCAATCTCTTCACTCCCCGATGGCGCAGTATTACTCGCGTACGGTGAACAGTGTCAGTACAGCGCAGTCCGTCTTGGGCAGAACCGATACAGTCTGCAGTTTCATCCGGAACTTATTGCGGACGATATGCGGAGACGGTGTGCAGACAATCCCACATACCTTCCTCCCGGAACAGATATCAATACCGCAATTCGAGAATCAGATGATGCGTCAAAAGTACTTCATAATTTTGTTTTCAATATTATGCACGCCGGCGCCACAGAAGAATTTTTTGAAGAAGAGATTGCAATGCAAGAAAACAGATTCACCACACAATAGGTTTTTTGCTTTGTTTCATCAGATACTCGTTTGTCTTACTGAAATGTGTGCATCCAAAGAAGCCACGGTGTGCAGAGAGCGGTGAAGGGTGCGGTGCTTCGAGGACAAGGTGTTTCTCTCTGTCTATGAGCGCGCCTTTCTTTTGTGCATGTGCTCCCCAGAGAAGAAAAACGAGATGCTCTTTTTCATCAGAGATTTTTTTGATGACCGCATCGGTGAATGTCTCCCACCCGAGTCCTTGGTGAGAGTTGGGCAGACCGTCTTTCACCGTGAGTGTGGTATTGAGGAGGAGTACACCTTGCTGTGCCCAGTCAGTGAGGTCTCCCGAAGTGCGGGGAGGGGTTCCCAAGTCACTCTCGAGTTCTTTATAGATATTTTGGAGTGAAGGCGGTATACGAACCCCATCTTGCACGGAAAAGCAAAGGCCATGTGCTTGCCCCGCACCGTGGTACGGGTCTTGACCGAGAATAACCACTTTTACGGGATCAAAGGGGCACAGTGTAAAAGCATTGAAAAGAAATTGCTGAGGGGGGAAGACTGGTTCATCACCACGGTATAGAGCACTCACCGTGGTAGTGAGCGTCACAAAATAGGGTTTTTCAAACTCATCACTGAGCGCCTCTCTCCACGATGCTTCTATGAGCTCTTTCATGCACAATAGTATACAGCGAATGAAAAAATGTGCGCACGAGCCTGATATACTGTTATCTATAGTATGGATGTGTGGTTTCATAAAGTGTTTCGGTACATGCTCTTTTTGGCGTATGGCATTTTTGCTTTTGCTGTATATGGTGTGGCTAGTGTACCCGTCTACGCAGAGGAGTCATATGTGCAAGACACACAAACTGAGGTACCAACAGAGATCAACACAGTGGAGGACACGGTACCGCTGAGTGAGGATGTGAATTTTGATGCACCAATCAGTATCACAGGAGAGGACGTGTCGCCACCAGATGTTGCGGAAATAATTCCACCTGAGCCGGTCTTGGATACCGATATTTCGCTCCCCGTTACTCCGCCGATTGAAGAACCTGTGGTATCAGATACACCTACCGAAGGTGATACACCTGAAGAGGTTCCGAGCTCCACAGGAGCCGAAACTTCTTTTGAAGAGAATGCATCGACCACTGAAAAAATAACTGAGGTACAGGTACCCGTTCCGTTTCCCGCAGATGAATCGCATATCCTTACTGCAGATACCTACGGTCCTTTTGCACTCATAGAGCAACCTGTTTTTGTACTGCATGCCGAGCAGCCATTTCTTAAAATACGTGAGGACATAGATGGTGATACCAATGAAGGTGGTGTGATTGAAGA
>CAYRMF010000009.1:0-23377 GCA_964425475.1 uncultured Candidatus Saccharibacteria bacterium
AATCGCCATGGTTGTGTACATTTTCTGCGTCGTCCTTCTCTCGAAGGGAATCTTGCAGGCGGCCCAGTAGGCCCAACTGGAGGGTGATGGAGGGGACTGGTCCCGTTCATCAAAAAAACTGAAAAAATACAAGCCCGGGGAGTTGTCGTTTTGACTCTCCCGGGCCTTTTTATTTTTATACTGGATAAAGAATACAAAACCGCGAGCCCTATGGGCTCGCGGTTTTGTATTGCTAATGAAAATCACACACGGAGGAAGTCTTCGTAGTTCATCTCCTTTTTTCCTTCGGGAATGACGCGGAGGATTTTGAGGGAGCCGTCTTTTGCAATTTCTGCATCCACTATCTTGACGCGTACGCGCACACCATTTTTTTCAATGAAAAAGTATGTCCCCGGCCAGCCGTCGAATGCGCGTATCTTGAGGAGGTTTTGATAAGGGTCATCGGCGAGATTGAGTTCTCCCATTTCCTTGGTGATTTTTGCACAGTATGTGGGTTCTCCTGTCTGGGGTACGGGCGTGATGGTGCCTTTCACCCAGTCGGGCAGGAGGGAAGCGAGAAGCGCGCCACCTTCTCGGAAGAGGAGCTCGTCGAGCAGGGCACCGCGGAGGGGCCACTTTTCTCGTGCAATAGAAAATTCTTTTTGCGCGAGGAGTGGCCCCTCATCCATACCATGGGTGAGCTCCATAATGGAGACGCCTGTTGGATTCATGTCGGCGAGAATTGCGGAGCGTATGGGGCTTGCACCACGGAGCTTGGGGAGCAGGGACGGGTGCACGTTGAGGGTTTTAAATTTTGGAATTTCGAGTATCGAGTCGGGAATCATTTTGCCGTACGCGGAAACAATGTAGAGTTCACATCCCGAAGCGCGCAGTTGCTCAGCTATCGCACCATCCCGAAGTGATGCTGGTTTGAGCGTCTCGATGCCGTGCGCTTCTGCCCACAGTGAAACCGGAGTTGGCGTCATGAGCATCTTCCTGCCTTGCGGAGCGTCGGGGTTGGTGACGACGAGGCTTGGTATCACTCCCGCTTTTTCAAGTTCCTCAAGTACCCACACCGCAATCTGCGGTGTGCCAAAAAACGCGATGCGGGGGAGAGTACTCATGGATTAGGTAGCTTCGTGATACTTTTGTGCTTCCTTATCATCCTTGTGCCATACCCGCTCTGCTCTGTCGACGAAGAGAATCCCATCGAGGTGATCGACCTCATGCTGGAAAATCTGTGCCAAGAGGCCACTCGCACCGCGCTCGTATTCGACACCGTTTTCATCGTACGCGCGAATGGTGGCGTGGGTTGCGCGACGAATAGACCCATACTGCTCTCCCACCGAAAGACACCCCTCACCGACAAGCCGAGACCGTTTTGAGAGTTTTATAATGCGTGGATTAATGGCAACGAGGTCGGGAAGTGTGTGTGCATCTTCTGGGTCAGTACTTGTGCTATGTACCAAAAAAATGCGAAGGGGAATACCTATCTGTGGTGCAGCGATAGCAACCCCATTCATACCTTCGACATTGTATGTATCGAGCGCGGAACGCATATCCTTGAGTATTTTCTTGATACGAGGTGTCTTGATTTCTTCGAGGGGAACCTCATCTGCGGTGCTGTGAAGCGCAGGATGATTTTGTGAGACTAATTTTGACATAGGTTATACATGCTCACTATAGCGCAAAGTTGGTACAAAATAAATATCTTATACAATTCGATCTGGATTGATAACGATACGTACTGAGGGGGGAAGTGAACGAAGTAGTGTAACGAGTTTTGCGTCTGGCCATTGTGCTGTAGGGATACGCATAAGCGCATACATGATAGGTGCTGTTTTTGATGAAGTTGGGTTTTGATACGTAGATGGTTTGTACGCGATGAAACGAGATTGAATATCTTGTTCAATAGCATTTACCGTTTCTGGATTTCCTTGCCACGTGAGGTGAATAAAAACAGTATAGGGTGGATAGGCAAATTTTTCACGAAGGGCAAGCTCTTCAGTATAAAATTGTTCGAGGTATCCATGCCGAGCGTGTATAAGTGTCGGCACATCGGGAGTACGTGTTTGTACCAGTACAGAACCCTTGGTTATTTCTCGAAGACGGAGAAGGAGCGCAAGATTTTCTTCCTCAAGTCGCCACGTTGGTGTGGCAAGGAGTGCATCCATGTTGATGACCACGCTTAAATCGAGTGGGGTGTTGAGGTAGGGGAGCGCCATGTGTGTGCCCAGTAAAATACCACCCTGAGTTGTATAAAATGTATCACGGAGAAAAAGCGCTTTTTTGTATGTCTTCGCGGTGATGTGATCGAAGAGTGTGACAGGGATTGCGGGGAGTGTCTTGTGGAGTTCATCGTACACCTGTTGAATACCGATACCACGCTCACGGAGTCGCCACGAGCCACAGGCGGTGCACGCGTCTTTTGCTCGGATACGTTCGCCCGTTGTGCCACACACGAACCATCGCTCTTCGACACCGCCCTTTACCGTACGAATGAGTGAGTATGGAGCACCACACTCTGGGGAGCGGAAGATGTACCCACAGTCCATACAGGCGACGAGCGGTGCAAGTCCTCTCCGTGCAGCGAAGATAAAGATACGACCTTTTTTCTTTCGGGTTTCTTGAATTGCAGTAACAACAGAAGGTGAGAGAAGCGAAAATGTGGTGTGCTCGGCATCGTCTTTTGGGTTTGTATCTATGACCGTGAGTGTGCCAGGGAGTTCCAGACGTTTCGGTGCTTCCCCCATGGTGGCATATACATCGCTCCTTCTCTGCGCTTCTTCTTCGGTGCGCACGAGCATGTCGGCAAAGATGAGTTGTCTTCCGGTGTGACGCGCGTGTATGTGGAGCACGTCACGGTAATCGAGGTACGGGCGGGTGAGCTCTTTAAAATACGAAGAGCGCGCATGTTCAATGACCACCGCGGTAATGTCGTGGCGCTCAATGAGCGCGTAGGTTGGTGTGACGATAATCAGCTTTGTTTTACTGAAATCTTCAAGCTGGGCGAATGCTTTTTTTATGTGTGACGCGCTCTGTGCTGTTGTCATCATAATGACACGGTCCTCGATACCTGAGGCGAGTGCCGTGTAGAGTTCGTCTGCTTCTATCGAAGAGGGTACTACCATGAGTACCGAGCCACTGTGTGCAAAGGTCTCACGAACGAGTGAGCGATACGCGAGATGGCGGTCGCTCTTTTTTGCTTCGAGTACCTGAGGGGGGTGTGTCGTCTTCGGGATGAGATGGTGTGTGTGAGGAATAGACACTTCTCCATTTTGAATTTCAGGCGGGAGCAAACTATACAGTACGGCACCGAGGGATGCAGAATAGTGGGCGCTCAAGTCACGTGCGGTTTTGATGTACGCACTTCCGAGCGTGGGGACGTTGTGTTGCACGGGAAGTTTCTTGAGTGAAAACGTCGCGGCACGGAGCGCCGTCTTTGCGGTACTCACCTCTTTCGCTTCGGTCACGAGGCCAAGTGCCGTCGAGTTGCGCACGGGTACCGTGACAAGACTCCCCGGCTCATACGCGACACTCGAAAAATAGGAAAGCGAATCGACAGTGACACCACGTCGAAGTGGAACAACGGTAATTACAAACATCCTCGGTATTCTAGCAAATGGGTGCCGGTTTCCAAAGGAAAATGTTACCTTGCTTACGGCAGAGTGGCATCCGTTGCATTTTCTCATATTTTGCGTACTATAATCGAGCTGTATTCATTGGGAGATTGGAATGGAAATGATTCAACAAAGATGTTGCTGTACACGCAAGGAAGCGCTCAGGGTTCGCAACGAAGCCAGGGCGGATAAAAGAGGTCCACGCTATGTGGTGTCTACGAAGATACCAGAGTGTGATGCAACCATCGACGATTTCGAGGTGTTCGCGGTCGCTGACCTTCCTCAGAATTTGCGCGCATTGCTGGGATCGTATGACGTCTTCGATACCGACTTGTGCGAAATAGTACAGCTGGCTGAGGTCGAGGAGTGATCCTCCCCGATTGCACCCCCGACGTGAAAGCGTCGGGGTTTTTCTTTTGTCTTACACTTAAAACTCAGTGAGGTACTGTACATCAGCGCCAATCGAGGTGAGGCGCTCGACGAGGTTCTCGTACCCGCGATTGATACTATATATGTTGCGGAGGACCGAGTGACCTTTGGCACCGAGCATGGCTATGAGGAGAATGGTGGCGGGGCGGAGCGCGGGAGGGCAGACGAGCTCGTTTGGCTTCAGTGTGCGTGGGCCCGTGATGTAGATGCGGTGCGGGTCGGCGAGCACGGTATCGGCACCGAGCTTGTCGAGCTCAGTGAAGTAGAGCGCACGCTTCTCGTACACCCAGTCGTGGATGAGCGTCTGTCCCTCTGCCTGCGTCGCGATGACCGCGAAGAAGGGGAGGTTGTCGATGTTGAGCCCGGGGTACACGGAGGGGTGGATTTTTTCGTGGAGCGCCGTAAGCTTTGAGGGCTTTGTCACGATGTCGACGAGCTTTGTCACCCCGTTGTGAGAGAGGTACACTTTTGACTTCGTGTACTTGAATCCCATCTTTTCAAGTTTCAAAAGTTCGAGTTCGAGAAACTCGATGGGGCAACGCTCAATTTTGATGCTCGAGTTTGTCACAATAGCGGTCGCGAGGAAGAACATGGTGTCAGTTGGGTCCTCGGAGAGTGTGTATTCAATATCTTTCTTGAGTTCAGAAATACCATGCACCGTGAGTGTTGTGGTTCCAACACCCTCAATCTGTACGCCACATGCCTGGAGGAAGGTACACACTTCTTGCACCTGGTAGTTCGCCGAAGCGTACTTAATGACGGTCGTCGAGGGGGTGAGTGCGGCAGCAAAGAGCGCGTTTTCGGTCACCGTATCACCTGATTCGTAGAGAATAATCTCGGTCGGTTTTTTTGGTGTGACGGAAACTTTGAAGTCAGTGTCGGTCGTCTGTATGTCAACGCCGAAGTGCTCGAGTGCGTAGAAGTGAGGGCGCACCGTGCGACTGCCGAGCTTGCACCCTCCCGACTGTGGCAGTGAGAATGAAGGGAGCGCATGAATGAGTGGCCCGATAAACATGACAATACTCCGGGTCTTTCGCGCTGCCTCAATATCAATTTTTTTGAGCGCGAAGGTCTTTGGAGGGGTGAGGGTGACGTCACTCCCATTCCACTCGACGCGCATACCGATGCTCTGGAGCACTTCAATGATACGGTGTACCTCCTCAATGCGCGGGACGTGGCGAAGTGTCGTCTTGCCTTTGTTCATCAAGGAAGCACAGAGAAGCCCCACCGCGCCATTCTTTGAGGTGCTCGTCACAATGGTTCCGCCCAGCTTCTTCCCGCCATTGATACTGAGGTTCATCGTACCGGGGGAGAGTGTGACCAGATTTTTCTTGAGCGCGTGGCTCAACTTCATGAGCATGTCGGTACTGACGTTCTGTTTTCCGCTCTCGATGCGCGCGATGGCGCTCTGCGTGGTCTTGAGTAATTTCGCGAGCTGACCCTGAGTCATGCCTTGGGTCTCTCGCAGATTGGTAATCTGCTGTCCAATTGATGATTTCATATACACATATAATATAGCATCTATGCTATATAGGAAAGTTTTGTATGTGGATTGTAAAAAGTGAAGAAGCAGGTACTATTACACCACTGTTCTATAATATGTACTTTGGACTTACACCTAAAATAGGTATTGATCTCGGCACGACCAACGTGCTCGTCTTTGTGGATGGAAAGGGTATTGTACTCAATGAACCATCGGTGGTAGCCGTTTCTGAAACAAATGAAGTCCTTGCTGTGGGGAGTGAAGCGAAACGCATGATTGGTCGTACGCCTGACTCTATACGTGCGTATCGCCCTATGAAGGATGGAGTGATTGCCGATTACCGTGTGACCGAAGCGATGCTCCGCTATTTCTTGAAACGGGCACTCGGCACCTTTAATATCTTTAAGCCAGACGTGCTCGTGTCGGTACCTGCTGGGGTCAGTTCGACTGAAAAACGTGCAGTGATTGAGGCAACCTTGAAGGCGGGAGCGCGGAATGTATATGTGGTGAAAGAGCCCATCCTTGCAGCGATTGGCGCAAAGGTACCTATCTACGAGCCACAAGGACACATGATTGTCGACATTGGTGGAGGCACCATCGACGTAGCGGTCATCTCACTCGGTGGTATCGTGGCAGCAAACTCGGTGAAATGTGCTGGAAATAAGATAGACTCGGCGATTATCGATCATGTAAAAAAAACACACAATCTTGCGATTGGTGACAAAACAGCTGAGGATATTAAAATCAATATTGGCTCGGCACTACCGCTTGAGGAAGAACTCCATATGAATGTGAGTGGACGCGATATACTCACGGGCCTCCCTCGCACCGCAGAAATAAAGACAAATGAAATCGTACGTGCTATCTCACGAGAGCTTCGTGAGATGGTAAAGGCCATTAAGGATGTGTTTCAAGATACGCCACCCGAACTTGCTTCGGACATTATCGACCACGGTATCATCATGACGGGCGGTACGTCACAACTGCGCAATTTCCCCGAGCTCGTGAAGCGCCGTACAGGAGTGAAAGCAATGCTCGCCGACCAAGCACTCTTCTGTGTTGCAAAGGGAACGGGTGAAGCACTCGAGCACCTCGATACCTACAAGCGAACCATCATGGCGAAGCGATAGTATTTTCGCAGTGTTACTCTTACCTGAGGAACAAACACATAAATGGCTATATTGACATGTTTTAGTATACATAGTATAATGTTAAAGTTATAGTTTTTTATGGAGGTTCAAATGATCGGCTTCGTTAGCGAACGACGTGTGTTTTCGGAGGGTGACCGAGTAAAATTTAAATATCTCGGCCTTGTTCTCACCGGAGTTGTGATTGAACAAGATAATCAAGGTGTCAGAATTAAACTTGATCAGCCGATGGTATTCACGACCATGATCATGAAAAACAAATGGTTTGGTCGGCATGAGATAGTGAGTGAAGAAGCCAAGTTGCTTTCCGAACTCCTACTTTCCTCCTACTGCGTTTATCCTATCGACGCAGAAATGTAAGGGGAGACCACAAGTCTCATAGTCGCCGTGTGAAGTTGCACGGCGATTTTTTTATTTTCCCCTTTCTGATACTTACGATACGCCAGTGTCGCGGTATGATAGTGACATGGAAATACCACAGCAGAAATTTAGAACACCCGAAGAGGAAATTGCGTTTCTCCGCGAAGAGATTGCACGCCGAGAACAAGACCTGTTTTCGCGGAATAAAGAAATTGACGCAGCAGACCGTGAGACGGTGGGGAAAGAAGTGGTGCGCGAATATGCGGAGCATGATCCCTCAATGGTGCTTGAAAAAAATCACCAACTTCCTGCGTTTGCGGTTGCTGAAGCGCATGGCTCAGTGGAGCTTGCGCCACACAAAATTGAAGAAATCCTCCATATTGCACAGGAGAAGGGAGTTCGTAACGCGCTCTCGGTGCTCGAACGCATGAACGACCCGTTTCTCACTGATGAGGTGCATCGTGCATTTGTGACGCTCATTCATAATGAAAAAAAGATTGCAGACCTCAAGGAGGGGATGCCACTCTGGAAAGTATTCAGCATGTCACTGTTTGAGATATCACTCCCCCATAATCCTGACGAAAGTAAGCAAGATAATATCAAAGCAATTTTTTCTGCGATGGAGCAATTTTATTCGGGCATGCAGACTATTTCTGCCCACAAAAGTCATTTGTGCTACACCCTCGAAGTGGCAGTTTCAGACAAAAGTGATGACATCATCTTTTATGTTTCAGTCCCCGATGAGTTTTCAAATCTCTTTGAAAAACACGCACTCTCACTCTTCCCCCATGCAGTTTTGCATGCACAAAAAAATGATTACAACATTTTCGTGGAGGGTGGTACCAGTATGGTATCGGTGCTTGAGCTCAAAAAGCACCCCATTTATCCCATCAAACTCCATGAGACATTTGAGAAAGACCCGCTGAATGTCATCCTCAATGCATTTTCAAAAATTGAACGTGATGGTGGAGGTGCTGCAATCCAGATTGTGGTGGGCGACAATGCACAGGAATACCATGACTCGTACACAAATATCATCAAGCGTATGGAGAAAGGGGAGAAAGCAGTCGCCTCTATTCGAAAAAGTAGCATCACCGGTTCGGTGTATGAGATGATGCGAGAGTTTGCGACCGATAAGAATAAAAAAGATGACCTAAGCAATCCTGACAATCATGTTGATACCGAAAAAATTGAAACGTTCAACAAAAAGGTTGCGTCACCAGTTGTTGATACGAACCTCCGCCTTGTCGTATCCGCGAGCACGCAGAACCGTGCACAACAAATTTTGACCGAACTCGAGTCATGCTTCAATCAGTTTCAAGACATGAAGGGGAATCAGTGCACCTTTAAACGTCTTGTGGGTGGAAAGCAACAAGCCATGCTTCGTGATTTTTCATTTCGTCAGTTTAACTCTTCATATGCGGTACCGCTCTCTCTCACTGAGCTCGCGACGATTATTCACTTTCCCGCTGAAGGTATTGAGTCAACACCGCAATTCAAACAATCGCGCGCGAAGCACGCCGCAGCACCTATTGATTTGCCCAATCACGGTACGCTCCTCGGTGAGAATGATTTCCGTGGTTTGACCACAAAGGTGTACCTGACACCACTCGATAGACTCCGTCATTTCTACGTTATCGGACAAACGGGTACAGGTAAAACAACCATTTTGAAGAATATGATTGTGCAAGATATTCAAGAAGGTGCAGGTGTGTGCTTCATCGACCCCCATGGTACCGACATCGTCGACGTGCTCTCTGCGATTCCACCCGAGCGCATGGATGATGTCATTTACTTCGACCCATCAAATATGGAAACAGCCATTGGACTCAACATGCTCGAGTTTGATGAAAAATTCCCCGAGCAGAGGACATTCATTGTGAACGAACTCCTCTCTATTTTCCAAAAATTGTATGGCGCCAACCCTGAGTCCATGGGTCCTATGTTTGAGCTGTACTTCAGAAACTCGACACTCCTCGTGATGGAGGACCCCGCATCGGGATGCACACTGCTCGATATCTCACGGGTTATGTCAGACACTGCCTTTCGCAACTACAAATTGAGTAAAGCATTGAACCCTGTCGTGAAGCAATTCTGGGAAAAGATTGCCACAAAAGCAGGAGGTGATGCATCACTCGAAAATATCGTACCGTACATCACCTCAAAGATTGACCCACTCACCGCGAACGATTACATGCGTCCGATTATCGGACAGCAGGTTTCGACCTTTAATTTTCGAGATGTGATGGACTCAAAAAAAATCCTTCTCGTCAATCTCGCAAAGGGTCGTCTCGGGGAAATTAATGCAAACCTCATTGGAATGATTATTGTGGGAAAGATACTCATGGCTGCACTCTCACGCGTTGATGATTTGACACAGGGATATCCACCGTTCTACCTCTACATTGATGAGTTCCAAAACGTTACTACGAATTCAATCGCTGCAATTCTCTCTGAGGCACGAAAGTATAAGTTGGGCCTCACCATTGCACACCAATTCATTGCCCAGATAGATGAAAAAATCCGCGATGCGGTTTTTGGGAACGTCGGCTCGATGGCGGTGTTCCGTGTGGGTACTGAGGATGCATCATTCCTTGAAAAACAATTCACCCCCGTATTCACCGCAAGTGACTTGATGAATATTGAAAACCGAAATGCGTATGTGCGCTTACTCTCAAACGGTACTCCCACGACACCGTTTAGTCTCCATACGATGAAGCCTCATGAGACCGACTTTGAGTATGTAAAGCAGTTGATCGAATACTCATCATTGAAGTATGGGACACCGCGAAGCGTTGTGGACGCGGGAATACGCGCTCGGTACAACATGTAGCGCATAGTTATCAACGCTTACAGAATAAGTAATCGGTATTTGAGTGGTACAATACGAAAAATATGCGAGGTAAAAGTACATTGCAAGACGCAGATGTGTCAGGGAAAATCGGTGTGGATCGTTTTGACTTGAAGAGCTGGCAAGGGCTCACTGAGGTCCTGAAGGCGGGGAAGGAATCACTCAATCCTGATGCCTATGCAGAGTTTCGTAATCTCGTACTCCAGTATGCACAACATGGGGGTGATGCTGAGTTCAAAAAGCGAATTGATGATGTTATTGAGACGTTTGGCAAATTCGAAGTTGATGGAGTTCCCACCGAGAACCCGACTGAGAGTGAAGCTCTCGTTGAAAAGGAACCATTAAAGCCAGCGGTGAACCCCATTGGCCTGCGACGAAGTGTGCAACCGCACTTTGACACACAACCTGTTGCTGTAATGAGTGAGACGGAGGGACAC
This sequence comes from uncultured Candidatus Saccharibacteria bacterium, assembly GCA_964425475.1. Taxonomy (GTDB): domain Bacteria; phylum Patescibacteriota; class Minisyncoccia; order Phycocordibacterales; family UBA918; genus Damh-18. The sequence goes on from CAYRMF010000009.1 coordinate 10,308, forward strand.
GCTGATGAGTCGGAAGATGCTCCCCAAGTGGAAAATCCAGTAGTGGAACAAGCTCCAGAGTCCCTTCGTGAACCCGATGAAGTAGTAGTGGTCCCCAAATCCGAAGCGGTACACACACAGGAAGAGAAGCCAGCTCACGAACCGAAAGAATCGCCTGTCGAAGTTCCTGTACCGAGCATACCAGTAGCTATTCATTCTGAAGATAAAAAGCAGGCAGAACCCATGCCGGAGCTGGTTGTCGACATGAAGATACCAACACAGTCTGTCCCCGTGATACCCTCAGCACCTGAAGTCACCGCGGAACCTGAAACGCCTCCTGCACTACCTGAGGTACACAAAGAACAGGAGCGTGTATCGTCCCCGCTACCCACTCAGAGCGAACTCATCCAAGTGCCTGTTATAGCACCTCAGGATGAAGATCTTCCAAAACAGGAAGAGGCAAAACCAGAACCGACACCAGTCGTACCCACACCTATACCAGAACCGATGGCGCCTATAGAGGTGGCGCATGAGGTAATCGTTCCCGAGGTGGAGAAGCGTGTACCAGCAACCCCGTCCACTCAACCAGAAAAAATAGAGACAACAGAGATTAAGCGGTATGCAAATCTCGATGAATGCAAAAAGCGCATTGCGGAAATAAAACGCTCTGTCAATGTGCACTACGGTAATCCCGTTGCACTCATGGGAGTACAAGGTGGTGCAGGGAAAATCTACATGACCGCACTCCTCACCGCACTCAAGGCAGTCGGTCCGGGAGCAAATTTTGGTGTTGATGAAGCGATGGATTCGCTCGAGAAGGCATTTATGACCCTCATGAAAGGTGGTGTGTCCGCACCAGAGGAAGCACACGAAGCTGAAAAAATCACACCACCAATTTCAACACATCTCGCTCCGGAACCATCTTTGGAGACCACTGCTCCACCTGTACCACTACCTGAGCCAGTACAAGTGAGTGAGGTACTGTCGGTCCCACCTCTCGAGGATACAATTCGAGATGAGCAACCAACACCTATCCCCGATACGATTACGCCACCGCTGTCTGCGCCAGACAGCACCGTGTCTGTGGAAACGCACACCCCACCATCCATCCCTCCTGTTTCATCTTCAGTTCTGCTCACACCAGCACACATGCTCGGTATCGACACGGAGGCACAAAGTGAACAGACACCAGCTGTGCTTGATGCAGTGACTCCACACACTGAGATACCGGTAGTTGTCGCACCGCAACAAGAACCAGAATTGGTCACACCACCTGTTTCAGAACCATTTCCGGAAAGAGAGCTCCAGAAAGAACCAACACCAGAACCTGAATCTCCCATATCTGTAGAGCCATCCCCAGTTGTTACTTCTCCTGTTGTCGTGGATGACTCCATACAGGAACCTATTTCCGTGCCGACACCTGTACCAGAAACAAAACCCGACGGACATGCAGAACCGAAGCAGGCGGAACAAATCAAAAAACCGACAACACCAAAATTCACACCCCCAACTCCACTCTCTGCACTCACAAAGGAAGTACCACATGTCCCTGTATTAGTATCTGAAGCAGAGGTCGCTGTAGTACCGAGTGCCGAAGTACCACAAGCTCCGGAGGTGAAAAAAGTAAAAGCAATCCCTCAATCCTCTCCCACTCAAAAAGTAGTCGAGAAGAGTGAACCGAAACAAGTCACCGAACGATATAAATTTGTTCCTCCAGAACAGGAACCCGCATTGTCTGAACGAGCTGTCTCAATGAGAGCGTCGTTTGATACTACCGATGATACTATTTCGGCGGTACTCGGGTCAGTCCAAAAAAGTCTTGAACCACTCGCGGTAGATTCGGTTATCGAACTCACCAAGGATGAACCAAGTGGATATGATAACTGGAGTGCAACAGTGGATACAATTCTTGATGCACCAATACCGAATACCTCAGAAGCCCCTCATGGAGCATTACCGCCTCGAGAAAATAAATGGGTGAAGAAAGGGATTGCAACAACGTCTGATCCCCAAACACTTCAAGAAGAACATGGTATTGATACTGCAGAGATTATGGTACAGCAGTCGGAGCTCTCACTCCCTGAGATTACGACTGCGCTCAATAGTCTGCTCGAGAAGTGGAGTGTGTTTAGCGGAAGTGGAATATTTGGTATGGGACCAGGTGGTTTGGAACACCCGCTGTACCAAAAGTTGTCCAATCTCACCATGGGTGAAGTTATGGCAGGTCGCTGGGATGAAGCTACTCCGAAAACACTTAAAATAATCAAACAGTACATTGACGCATGGCGCCATGAGCAAGGCATCACGTATACTGATAATGAAACCTTTGATCACTATCTTCGCCGTGTAGTACAGCGTATTCTCAAAAGACAAAACGGTTAAAAAAGGGCATACTATACTCCATGCACCAAGCAAATTTGCTTATAGGAGATGAGTCGTGGGGGTTCACCATGCTCCCGTATGACACACGGGGCACTGACCCCGATGTGATCGTATGCTCGTACATGCGCATGGGAGTTGCAGATGCGCGCACCCTTGTAGAACAAGCCATCCTCCGTCCGGTAGCGAGTGACTGTAGAGTGTTCATTGTGAGTGCCAAGACCATTTTGCCTGACGCTCAGAATGCACTCCTGAAGCTTTTTGAAGAACCGAACGCACACAGCATTTTTTTTCTTATTATTCCATCCGAAGATCTTCTCCTTCCGACACTTCGCTCACGACTGTTCCCCTATGCACAGAAAGATTTGGAAACCACACACCCTGATTTTGATGCATGGAAAAAACTCGGGTACACGGGGCGTATCGATGAGGTTGCACGACGTCTGAAAGCAGAGGAAAAAGAGTGGGCCAGTAATATCTATCGAGGTTTTGAAGCACACGCGCACCATGAGAAAAAGGAGCGTATGCTCCGGGATGCACTTATGATCAGTATGTACAAAGATGCTCCGGGGAGTTCTCACAAGATGTTACTCGAGTACCTTGCGCTCACACTTTGAGGAGTTATAAAAATGGGTTAAAATACAGAAACTATGTCATACAATATCAAAACATTTACTGAACGTGGAGAGGAAGTAGTGAAATGGCTCGAAAAGGAATTTGCGAGTGTTCGTACCGGTCGTGCGACACCGACACTTCTCGACCTTGTTCTCGTCGAATCGTATGGGTCGAGAGTCCCACTCCAACAGGTTGGTTCGGTGAATACCGAAGACGCACGTACACTCCGTATTTCTGTATGGGATCAGAATACGATTAAGAGCGTTGAACGAGCAATTGTTGAGGCGGATTTGGGCGTTTCGGTTATTGCTGACAGTACAGGGCTTCGGGTCATTTTTCCTGAACTCACGAGTGAGCGACGTGTACAGCTTCTCAAAATTGCAAAATCAAAACTTGAAGAGGCACGGGTATCACTCCGGAGCGCGCGCGATGAAGCAATGAAAGAAATAGACAAGCTTGAAAAAGAAGGGGGGATGGGACAAGATGAAAAATTCAATCTCAAGGAGAGCGTACAGAAGCTGGTGGATGGATTTAATACAAAGTTGAATGAACTCCTCGAGACGAAGGAAAAAGAGATAAGCATTTAGCACATGTCTATACTCACCTTTATTGTTGTTCTCTTGGTGCTCGTTTTGGTACATGAGCTTGGACACTTTGCGGTTGCAAAGTGGACGGGTATGCGTGTCGATGAGTTTGGTTTCGGGTTCCCCCCGAAGCTCTTTGGTGTTCGTCGGGGTGAAACTGAATACACGTTCAATCTTTTTCCCGTCGGTGGTTTCGTCAAGATTTATGGAGAAGACGCGCTCCTTGAGGGAGAGGCAACACACAAAGACGCGACCTCACGATCGTTTATGGCAAAGAGTAAATGGGCACAGAGTGCTGTGCTCCTTGCGGGTATTACGATGAACATCCTCTTTGCATGGGTGCTCGTGACGCTCGCTTTTGGTCTTGGTGTGAAATCGGCGGTGAGTGAAGCAGAGGCAACCGATACCGCAGTGCTCGCCATCACGAACGTTCTCCCCGGTGGTCCAGCAGGAGATGCAACGCTCACCGCGGGGGCGGTCATACGCGAAGTCAAAGCGGGGGCCGACTCGCTCACGACTCTCACGCCGAGTGCATTCAGTGCATTCATAGAGGCACACAGTGGCGTGCCCGTCACCATTGTGTACACTATGAAAGGTGAGACGCGCGTCGTCGAGATAACACCGAAAGCAGGTGTGATTGAAGGGTCCGACCGACCAGCGATTGGCGTAGCGCTCACACTCATCGATACGGTGTCGCGCACATTTACGGAAGCAGTTGTCGATGCGACGGTGTATGTGGTGACTTCATTTCGTGATATAGCTGTCGGTATTGGCGCGCTCCTCTACGATGCGGTGCGCTTGCGCGCGGACTTTTCGCAGGTGGCGGGGCCTGTCGGCATTGTGGGACTCGTCGATGAGGCATCATCGTACGGCCTCACTTCGCTCCTTCTTTTTACTGCATTCATTTCAATCAACCTTGCAGTTATCAATGTCTTACCGTTTCCTGCACTTGATGGGGGCCGACTCCTCTTTGTCATCATTGAGGCAGTGAAAGGGACACCAATTAAAGCGCAGTATGTCGCAATCCTCAACACTGCCGGATTCTTCATTCTCATCTTACTCATGGTTTTGGTGACATGGAATGATGTAGCTCGGCTACTTTAAGGAAAGCCCGCGGGAAGCGGGCTTTTTGTGAAGTAGAACAAGGATTGCTCATCCTTTCTCCGTGATGATGAACACTCGAGGATCGAGGTTTCGCTGTTGCTTTTCTGGCACATAGACGATGAACTCGTCCGGTCGTGCTGGGTCTACCTGAATGAACATGTGTGAACGCCCGCCCGGTTCCATTCTCTCCAAGAGCAGAATGATGGTTCGGGTTTCGCCATGGCGCATCATGTAGGACACCTGCATTGTCGATGCTTCCTGAATATCGAAGATCTCCGGCGCAACCTTCACGATGATCCGTGAGCGCTCTGCACGCCGATTGAACTCCGCAATCAACGCATCAAAATCCAATTCTGGGTCCATGGTATTTCCTCCTGTTAAAAGAACCTCGAATAACAGGATAGTACATGAAATGGGGCTCTTGTTCAATGTTTTATGACTCCATTAAAAATAGAGTTTTTGACCTACCGCATTTTTACCATTACAATAGGGAAACATATACGAACGGGTTTTTTCTGTTGGTGTGTATTGAGTATCGGTAACCGTCCTTAATTGATTAGTACAATAATATTTTATGAAACAATCTCGACTTTTCACAAAAACACGCAAGGAGGTTCCCGCAGATGAAACTGCGAAGAATGCACAGCTCCTCATGCGTGCAGGCTACGTGTACAAGGAAATGGCGGGGGTGTATGCGTATTTGCCACTTGGCGTACGTGTACTTGAAAATATTAAAAATATCATTCGTGAGGAAATGAATCGTGAAGGTGGACAAGAGATACTCATGACTGCACTTCAAGAAAAAGAACTATGGGAAAAAACAGATCGTTGGGACGATGCAAAAATAGATATTTGGTTTAAGACATCGCTCAAGAATGGCACCGAGGTAGGTTTAGGAATTACACACGAGGAGCCAGTGACACGAATCATGTCATCGTATATTTCTTCACACCGTGACCTACCGTGTGCTACGTATCAATTTCAAAATAAGTTTCGTAACGAGACGCGCGTGAAGAGCGGTATCATGCGAGGTCGAGAATTTCTTATGAAGGATTTGTACGATTTTTCTCGTGATGCAATAGAACACGAGGAGTTTTATGGTCGTATGCGCGCAGCATACATACGTGTGTTTGAGCGCCTTGGTATCGGTGATAGTACATATCCTACATTTGCCTCCGGGGGTATCTTCAGTGAGTTCTCAGAAGAGTTTCAGACAGTTTCAGATGCTGGAGAGGATGTAATCTATGTTGATGAAGCACGTCATATTGCACTCAATAAAGAAGTATATACAGACGAGGTGATTGCAAAACTTGGTCTTGATAAGAGTAAGCTTATCGAGAAAAAGTCTATTGAAGTGGGTAATATTTTTCATCTTGGTACAAAGTTCTCTGAACCGCTTGGGTTACTCTACACAGATGAAAAAGGTGACAAACACCCCGTCTATATGGGGTGTTACGGTATGGGTCCGACACGTATCATGGGGACCATTGTGGAAACACTTTCTGACGAGAAGGGAATCGTGTGGCCAGAGAGTATCGCACCCTTTCTTGTGCATCTCGTAGAGCTCTCGGGCAACGACACTGAGCTCAAGGATGAGGCTGATGGCCTCTACAACACCTTCAAGGAGCACGGTGTGGAGGTCCTCTATGATGACCGTGATGCGCGTGCCGGTGAGAAGTTTCATGACAGTGACCTCATGGGGTTACCGTATCGTATTGTGGTGAGTAAAAAGACAAAAGAAGAAGGGAAGTATGAAGTGATTGAACGTAAGTCGGGTGAAGTGCTCTTCCTTACCGAACAAGAACTTTTTGAAAAGTTTTTAAATGTGACTGATTGATGAAAAAAGGCATTGCAGGATATATTGATTCGTTTCTCAATTCGATGTCGACTGACATCGGTATTGATTTGGGTACCGCAAATACACTCGTGTATGTGAAGGGAAAGGGTATTGTACTCAATGAACCAACTATTGTTGCAATAAACAAAAAAACAGGACAACTTGTTGCAATTGGTAATGATGCAAAAACGATGATGGGGCGTACCCCGAGCCACATCGAGGTGGTGCGACCGCTCGTGCATGGAGTAATCTCAGACTTTGAAGTGACCGAGGAAATGCTCGCGTACCTTATTGCAAAAGTGCGTACGGGTACCAAGACACTCGTGGCGCCACGTGTCCTCATTGGGGTGCCGTCGGGCATTACCTCAGTGGAGATGCGTGCTGCCCGCGATGCAGCACGCAATGCAGGAGCCCGTGATGTCTTTCTCATTGAGGAGCCCATAGTAGCAGCGGTGGGCTCAAAACTTCCTATTCATAAGGCACAGGGAAGTATGATTATTGACATTGGTGGTGGTACAACCGACATTGCGGTGATCTCACTGAACGGAATTGTCACCGCAAAAAACCTCCGTGTCGCAGGTGATCAGCTCAATAATGACATTGTGGCGTACATACGTGATCAGTTTAAAGTACTCGTTGGTGATAAGACCGCGGAGGATACAAAGATTGCCCTTGCATCAGTGGAGGAAGAAAGTGAATCAAAAGATTTAGTTGTACGCGGTCGTGATGTGGTGACTGGCCTCCCACGAGAAGTTATTATCACCGACAGCGATGTGCGTGAAGCAATCGGCAACTCAGTGAATGCAATTGTGGAAGCGTCGCGCGATGTAATTGAACTCACACCTCCTGAAGTACTTGCAGACGTGATGCAACGGGGAATTAGCTTAGCGGGTGGGGGTGCGCTTATCCCCGGAGTCGCACGACTCTTAGAAAATGTACTCAAGGTACCCGTGGTGACCGTTCCTGACCCACTCCGTGCGGTGGTGCGGGGTATTGGCACGGTACTTGAAGATTTCGAACACTATGAAGAACTTCTCAGTGAAAACGAAGGAGAACTTTCACCACAGCTCTAAAGAGCGCGTGGGAAAGAAATACATCCTCTGGATTATCGGTGTGGTATTCGCGCTCGTCTTTTTGCGCGGTGCAGTTGAATCGGTGACTTCAGGAATAAGCGCGACGCTTTTTTCAATACGAAACTATTTTCATACATCATCTGCGACGGTGCCTGTTTTTCTCCGTAGCCGAAATGAGCTCTCTATGGAAATACAAGAACTGAAGCAACAACTCGCCTCGAGTAAGGGACTCGATGTGACCATTGATACACTCACACAAGAAAATGAAGAACTGCGTGCACTGCTTGGTGCATCGAGCACACCACGTATTGTCGCTGGTGTGGTGGGGCGTCCACCGTTTACTCCCTACGATACGGTGGTGCTCGATCAGGGAAGTGATGATGGAATTGTCGAGTACGCCCCCGTGTTCGTTGGTAATAATAGAGCGATAGGGTACGTACGAAAAGTATTTTCAGAGAGCGCACTGGTGACACTCTTTTCGTCACCTGATGTTGAAACAACAGTGTATATATTCGATTCGCATATTTTTACGACCGCGTATGGTATAGGAGGAGGTGTGGTACACCTCAGTGTACCCCAAGGAGTTTCGCTGAGTGAAGGAAGTGTCGTTGTGCTCCCCTCTCTTGATGGTGGAATACTGGGTACTGTTGATGAGGTGCAATCAATACCAACAGAGCCAGAACAACACGCGTATGTGACTCTCGGTATGCCTCTCCAAGGTATTCATTTCGTCGCTGTGGGTGCTCAACCAGTCGAAGAGCGAACGTTTGCAGACGTACAGACCGTAATTGATAGGGAAGAACAGAAACGCTTTATAATCGATGTGCCTGAAACAGAACGTCTCAACGCTGTCTCTTCGACGACACAGAGTACCACCACAGAAGAGACTGCATCAACAACACCATGATTACATTTCGTATACTCGCATACATCGTAACCCTCCTTTCTGCACTCTTTTTTCCTTGGTGGGTATTTGTGGGTGTCGCGGTCGTCTACGCATTTATTTTTAGTCCCTTTGAAATTCTTATTATTGCGGTGTGTATTGATGTACTGTTTGGTGATATGACGCGAGGTTTTTGGAATACGTACCTCTATTGTATGATGGCACTCATAGTGGTCACACTTTCCCTTTATATAAAGCCTAAGTTGAGTGCATACAGGTGATATGTTATTTTTTCGAAAACGTAAAAAACAAGAAATTTCCTTTGACGAAATTTTGCTCGATGCTTCAAATCTTCCCTCATTTAATATTGAGCGTATGGAGGGACGCATTGAGCTTCCCCTGAGTCGTAAAAGTATCTACGGTGTAGGAATTCTCTTTCTGCTTATCGCGAGTGTGTTTAGTGGGCAACTATTTAAACTTCAAATACTGCAAGGTGAAGCACTTGCAGAAAAAGGAATTCGGAATAGCTCAGATTCAGCGGTCGTTATTGCAGAGCGAGGTATTGTATACGATCGAAATGATGAATTAGTGGCATGGAATGAACTCGATACGACGGGACAATATGATTTCCCTGTGCGTGCATACACCGACAGAAGAGGTATTGGACAGCTCATCGGGTATGTGAGCTATCCACAGAAAGATAAAGCCGGATTTTATTTTCGTACTGACTATCTCGGACGAAATGGTATCGAACAGGCATACGAATCAATCCTCCATGGTGAAAATGGAAAACAAGTTGTTGAGATCAACGCCTTCGGCAACTTGATTGCTGAGAGTGTCATTGACCCCGCAACAGCAGGAGGAGAACTGCACCTTTCCATTGATGCAGAACTTTCTGAAGTTATGTACGATCTCATTGCATCAACAACCAAAATGAATGGTTTCCGGAGTGGTGCGGGTGCCATTATGGATATTCATACCGGTGAAATAATTGCGCTCACGAGTTTTCCATCATACGATCCCGAGGTACTCGCAGACGGTGATGATATTGACCTCATTCAATCATATAATGATGATCCGCGATTTCCTTTTCTGAACAAAGTAATCGGAGGTGTGTATACACCAGGGTCAATTGTGAAGCCGATTGTGGCGTACGGTGCACTCGCTGAGAACATCATCAGCCCATCGAAGGTTATCGTGAGTACCGGTGTACTCACTGTCCCCAATCCGTACGACCCCGCACACCCTGCCATCTTTCGAGACTGGCGTTCAGCACTCGGTGCAATGACTATTCGTGAAGCGATTGCGTTTTCATCGAACGTATTTCTCATGACTATTGGTGGTGGATACGGTGATCAAAAAGGACTTGGTATTACCAAACTCGACGAGTATTTTAAACTCTTTGGACTTGGTGCAAAGACGGGTATTCAAATTGGCGGAGAACAAGAGGGATTGGTACCATCTCCAGCATGGAAGCAAGAAATTTTTCAGGATGATTGGCGTCTCGGAGATACGTACCTCACTGCCATAGGACAGTTTGGTTTTCAGACAACACCGCTTCAAATGCTCCGTGCGTACGCAGTGCTTGCAAATGGGGGTACGCGTGTGACACCACATGTGGTGAAGAACGAACAGGGTGCACGTGAGGAACTCTCCCTCCATCAAGACGACTTACGCGTGGTACAGGAGGGTATGCGAAAAGCAGTCACGCAAAACGGCGGTACGGCGCGTTCACTCGATCGAAAAGATGTTGCTATCGCAGCAAAATCTGGTACCGCAGAACTCGGTGCATCCAAGTCGCAGGTCAACTCGTGGATTGCGGGGTACTTCCCGTATACAGAGCCACGGTATGCGTTCATACTTTTTATGGAATACGGACCACGCACCAACACGGTCGGTGCCGGCTCAGTGATGGGAAAGGTGTTTGATTGGATGGCAGTCAATCGCCCTGAATACATTGGAAATGAGGACAAATCCGAAAAAGAAACACTTGTCAAGGAACAGTGATTTTTCCCCACGTTGACTTCGATGAAGGTCTACGTATAATTGACTCACTAACTTATTTACACCATATATATGAATGAACCACACGACTCATTTTTAACACAAGAGAAATTTGAGGAACTCAAAAAAGAACTCGATCACCTCAAAACGGTTCGTCGTAAAGAAGTTGCAGAGTCACTCGAATACGCACGAAGTCTCGGAGACATTTCTGAAAACGCCGAGTATCAAGAGGCACGTGATATGCAGGTTGCGATTGAAGAGCGTATTCAATATCTTGAAAAGGTTATCAAGGAAGCAAAGATTGTTGCGCACATAAATAAGGGTGATGTCGTTGGTCTTGGTTCATCGGTTACCATCCAAAAAGGAACCGACTCAGAAAATCACACCTATACAATAGTGGGTTCAGAGGAAGCAAATATCCACGACCACAAACTCTCATACCTCTCACCACTCGGCGAAGCACTCATGGGTAAGGCAAAGGGTGACACATTCACCTTTGAGACTCCCGGCGGGAAACAGACGTACACGGTACTAAAAGTTGCATAACATTTAAAATAAAATCCCGAGGGAATACCTCGGTTTTTTATTTTAAGAATTAATTTGCGACATCATTAAAATTAGTACGATTAATCGTACTAATATCGTTTGTTAACTATTGTCGATACTGGTTTGGATTATTTAAAAACCACTCTCGACGAGTTTCATATTTCAAAGTACTATAGTCCTATTATGTCAGCGATAGAAGAAATACGCGCGGAGCGCGTGAAGAAATTAGTAATCCTAACCGATAGAGGAATCAATCCGTATCCAGCTACTACAAAGCGTACCCACCACGTGTCCGACATCGTGGCGAACTTCGATACCTTTGCATCAGAAGGGGCTTCAGTGACTCTTGCGGGGCGACTTATGATTGTGCGAGGACAGGGTGCAATTCTTTTTGCGGACATTCTCGATAACGGCTCGAAGTTTCAAGCGGTCTTCAAGAGTGATGTGATGCCCGAGGAGTCATTCACACTTTTTAAAGAAGTGATCGACAACGGTGACTTCATTGAGGTGACCGGAACCATCTTCGCGACTGACAAAGGACAGCAATCTATTCTCGTACACGAGTGGGGTATGCTCGCAAAATCACTCCTCCCGCTCCCCGACAAATTCCACGGACTTCAAGACGAAGAGGAGCGGTTCCGAAAGCGCTATCTCGACATTCTCACCAACTCGGAGTTACGCGCAGTCTTTGCACGAAAAGAACGCTTCTGGGATGTGACGCGCGCCTTCATGAAAGCGCACGACTTCACTGAGGTTGAGACTCCGACACTCGAGGTGACGACAGGAGGTGCAGAGGCGCGTCCATTCAAGACACATCACAATGATTTTGACATGGACGTATTCCTCCGCATCTCGGTGGGTGAGCTTTGGCAGAAGCGCCTCCTCTCCGCCGGCTACGACAAAACCTTCGAGATAGGTCGTGTGTACCGCAACGAGGGTACGAGCCCCAACCACCTCCAAGAGTTTACCAATATGGAAAGCTACCAAGCATTTGTGAACTATGAAGAGGGAATGGCAATGGTACAGGAGCTTTATCGCACGATCGCACGCGAGGTATATGGAAAGACAGAATTTACCTATGGGAATCACACCTTTGACTTTGCGAGTGAATGGCCACGTATTCGCTATGCTGAAGAAATAGAACGACAGACCGGTCTCCATCCGTTGCATGCGAGTGAAGAAGAAATAAAAACAAAACTCAAGGAACTTGGCGTGCAGTATGAGGGTGACACCAAAGAGCGTCTCATGGATACCTTATGGAAATATTGTCGCAAAAATATAGCAGGTCCTGCATTTCTTATTGATCATCCGAAGCTCGTTTCACCACTCGCAAAAGAAAATGAGGGAGGGGAAAGTGTCCAACGCTTCCAGCCTATTATTGCCGGTACAGAAGTAGGGAATGGATACTCAGAACTCAACAATCCGCTCGAACAAAAAGCACGCTTCGATGTACAGCAAGCACTCCTCCAAGGAGGCGATGAGGAGGCGATGATGCCCGACGATGAGTTTGTGGAAATGCTCGAACACGGTATGCCACCCGCGTGTGGCTTCGGCTTTGGTGAGCGACTCTTCGCAATTCTCGAAAATAAACCACTCCGCGATGTACAGTACTTTCCACTCATGCGACCGAAGGAATAAAAAATAGAAGATAGAAATTGCCCATATTTGACTGGATAGATCCACTTGGTATTATATGTGTATGAAAAAAGCGGTTACTTCAAAAAAACTTACCAAAAAAGAAATCGCGGAACGTGAGACGGTTATCAACGGCCCGTTGTATACTGATGCGGACGTCAAGCGATACATCGGAGTCGTACTTGAGCAATCGAATGAAAATGTGAAGGCGGTAGCGGAACAGTATATGTCACTCAATGGTAAAATTGAGTGGCTTACTGATGGCTTCACCGAGTTAAACGGGAAAGTGGATACTTTGAATCAACAAGTTACCCACCTTGACATGAAAGTCGACAGTATAGATATCCGACTTGGAAATATAGAGCGTGACGTTTCCATCATAAAAAGTGATCTTAAGAAAAAAGTTGACTATGATGAATTCGAAGCGCTCA
>CAYRMF010000010.1:0-23133 GCA_964425475.1 uncultured Candidatus Saccharibacteria bacterium
ACGAGCGGAGACGGAGGGATTCGAAACCTACGGTTTCAGTACCCACTCAGGATATTTTTGTTCGGCAGTCGCCTCCAAAACTATCTCTGAGTGGCTTCGAATCCTAAACAGTCTTCTTACAGAAGCAGTCCAGATTGTATGATATTTCCCTGAAATATCGACAATCTCTTGCGAAGCGATTCGGTATCGCTTCTCACCCAGACTGTTTATCTCCGCTTTCGCGGTGCTCAAGCGGAGACGGAGGGATTCGGTCACGAATAATTTTCTAAAGAAAATTTTCTCGACCCCAGCTCGGTCGCCTTCGGCATCGCTCCGCTTTTCGAATCCCTCCGCAAGCAAAGCAGTTTGCTTGCTCCGTCTCCGCTCAAGAAAATAGCACCCTAGCGGGTGCATTTTCAACGAGCGGAGACGGAGGGATTCGAACCCTCGAGGGGTTTGATCCCCTGGCACGTTAGCAGTGTGCTGGTTTCAACCACTCACCCACGTCTCCATTGCTCGACTATATTACGCTAATCATGAAGTCTTTTCAAATGTTTTGTGTTGTGAGTACCGATGCGTGTGAAATAGGTGTCAACAGACACTCTGCTGTCGATTCGTAGATTTGTCTTAGAAATATGTGATGAAATATCATTTTTTGAAAGAATGTTGTGAACTGAAATAAGAAGAGCAGGAGAGGCAGAGGTAAATGAAACCTTCTTATAGGAGTACTTTTTTCCTTTTGAGGTATAGGTGTGTGTAAAAACTGAGCCATCTGTGTCCATAAGGCCTCGCACACATGCTTTTGCATATGCAGAGTTTTTAGTAATCCATGAAGGAATATCAAGGTTTTGCTCAATTTTATTTCCCATGGGTAGTCCAAGTTTATGGAGGTACGCAACGAGTAGTTTACGGGCAACAGTAATGACTATCGCATTTTTCTCTTTCCTTTTGTAGACCTTCGGATGAACCCCAAATAAATTTTTGATGAATTCAACGACAAATGAAGCATATTCAGCATCGTCTGATGCATGGAGCGTAATCCCTATGTGATAGGTACTCATAGTGCCATCGCCCATCATAATCCCAATGAATTCTGCCAATTTGGAGCTTTTTTGTGCTCGCTCTATATTGAGTGGAGTATTGGCTATTGTGTGAAGACGGTGTCCTTTTGTATTCCACCATATTCGCCATTTTTGTGCTCTCATTAATTCCTGAACTTGAGGCTTTCCGTATTTTTGCGTAGTCTTATCTCCGCCTTTTTTCCCCGCTTGTCGCAGATGTGCGTACCGAGATACTTTTTGTATTTTTGGCAGTGGTATGACGAACGTCTCGCATATTTTTGTAATGCAATCATATTGAGGTGAAAATTTTGCTCTTTTCCAATCACAAATTGTTCTTGGAGAACAAGCACATAGTTTCGCGAGAGTGTTCGTGGTGCTGTGCGAATCAAGTTTACTAAACCACAAAACCTGGGTTTCCGTAGAAGGGAACTTTGCACTAAATACACTATTCGACTCAAGCATACCTCTATTTTATCACTAGTCGCACTTTAAGGTATGTCTGTATTGGGTATCAAAAGATGCATACTATTCATGTCTATGCTAAATGATTTTAGTGTGCAAGTGCGACACAGGTGACTGAGGCGGGGGAGTGTGGCAAAAGCGCAGCTTTTGCCACACGAAGCGTTGCACCGGTCGTCATGACATCATCTACAATCAATACATGTTTACCAGTAATACGTGACGCATATTTTTGGGGGACTTCAAATGCGTTCTGTACGTTCACCAATCGTTCACTCCGCTTTAATTCTGTCTGGGGTCGCGTATCGCGCGTACGGACAAGTATATGTGTATTTACCTCTATTGATGGCGAGCGTGTCACATTTTTCAGCACCTCATATACTTGGTTGTATCCACGCGCGCGCATGCGCGCGCGTGAGAGCGGAATAGGTACGATACTATCAATGGTGTGTGCTGATTCTTCGAGGAACCGAGCGATAAGGATACTCAGTAATTTTTGTGCGCGTGTGTTGTTTTTGAACTTTGCTTCATGGATGAGTGCGCGTATTCGCACATCCTTGTAGGTACTGAGTACAGAGACACCATCTATATGCCTCTGTGCGTAGAGTGAGATGAGCATCTCTTCCGAAAACGTACGTACGAGAAGTGCTTCTTTGGACGGAGGAAAGAATATATCAAGTACGCGTTCCCACATATGGACATGTTCCATGTGAATATCTTAGCATTGAATGTTACAATAGTATGTCACTATATCTAGTACATGGCTTTTGATCTTTCTACACTCTCATCACTGCTCAAAGCAGATTTTAGCGGTTCATCTGCACATGGTGGTGTTGTGGGTGTTGACATTGGTGCTTCCGCAATAAAAATTGTGCAACTGAAGGAAGTAAAAGGTGTTCCCACACTCGATACCTATGGCGAGCTCCAACTCGGGCCATATGAAAATATCGATTTTGGTCGCTCAACACACCTACCGCCACAAAAAATAATCGAGGCGCTCATTGATATTCTCCGTGAGGCGGGTGCAACAGCAAAAAGTGCAGCATTTGCAATTTCTTACAATGCCAGTTTTACAACACTTATTTCGGTACCCACAACAGAACAAGAGCGACTCGGCACTATGATTCCTGTTGAGGCGCGTAAATACATACCCGTACCGTTGTCGAAAGTGACCCTCGAATGGTTCCCGCTTGCCGTACATGCAGAACAACAAAAAACAGATGTGTTACTCTCCGCAATGTATAACGATGCACGCAAATTGTACGATGATGTTATGTATGGGTGTGGGCTCAAAACAGTTGCCAATGAGATTGAAATATTTAGTACCATGCGCTCTGTACTGTCGCCGCAAGATTCAGTCGTGGCGGTTATTGATTTTGGTGCGGTTTCTACGCGTTTTTATATTGTGCAGAACGGTATCATTGTCAAAACACACAGCACAGTGCTTTCAGGTGTCGGTGTCACGACAGCTCTCGCAGATGCCCTCCAAATACCATTTACCGATGCAGAAAAAATGAAGCGGTCTGTTGGTATGCGTGGAAAGGAAGAGGATCCACGCATTCAGAAAGCAATTGTGGGTGCAGTCGAGCGTGGGCTTCGTGAAATACACACCGTCATCAAGCGTTTCGAGGAGAGTGAACATACAACTATCGAAAAAATCGTCATCACGGGGAGTGGTGCGTTACTCAATGGCTTGGACGCATACATGCATGATATGTTCTCTCATACCATTGCTATTGCAAACCCATTTGCAAAAGTCGCGTACCCAGCATTTTTGGAAGACACCCTTACACAAGGGGGACCTGTGTTTTCAGGTGCAGTGGGAGTAGCACTCCGAGCACTTCAGAATGGGCAATAAAACATTTCTGTCCACAGGGTATGAATTCCTCCTTGATACAGGAAGACGTATACTAGTAAGCGATGGCATATATACCTCGTTCCTCAGTTGGTTCACCGAGCACTATCCCGATGCAGGTGAAAAAGAAGCACACCATTCGGATATTCAGTGTTTTGAGTACGCTCATGATTGTGATTGCACTTGGCGTCGCGGTGGGATCGTTTTTCTATAAATCATATCTCGACGAAAAACTCGTCGCTGTGCGCACTGAGCTTGATGCGAAGAGTGACAGTGTGAACGATGAAAAAATGAAAGAGATAGAACTCTATGATTACAAGCTCCGATTGGCGGAGAATTTACTCGACAATCATATTGCTGTTTCGCGTATTTTTAATGTTATTGAAGGAAGTACAAAACAAACAGTTCGTTTCCTTTCGTTTGATTATATCTATGACCCCGGTTTTGAAGCAGAAATAACATTGGGAGGTGACACTGAAGAGCTTGAATCCATTGCACTACAGAAGATGCAACTCATAAAGGATGACCTCTTCTCTGATTTTGTTGTACAAGACATAACAGCAGCTTCATTGGAAGAAAAAAGCAAAAACGAATCATTGGCGAAAGAGACTGATGGTGGTGTAGAGCTCGCAATTCAGGATGGTTACGGATTCGAAATAGTAGGTCTTTTCCGTAAGGAAAAGATTGCGTACCAAGGAGAGTTGAGGAAAGAACCTGTGTTTGACGAGGCGAGCGCATTGGACATGGCGGAAGTGCATGCAGAAAATGTCGCCACAGGTACAGGTACAGGTGCAGGGAGTAGCACAATTGAAACAAACTCCGTTACGCCAATGACTAGTGTAAGTGAAGAATAATATGATTTTACGTACGCTCACACCAATTCTTTCCATCATCATCGCAGTTCTGCTCGGTGTCTTCTTTGTACATCCAAAATATATCGAAATCACTGCGATACAAAATGAAATTGATGAATACAACACCGCAATAGATCGATACAATGAGTTTTCTGCAACACTCGACAACAAACTCGCAATAAAAAAAGGAAGATCGGCATACGACAATGAGCGACTCGATCAGATTGTCCCCGAAACAGAGGACAACGCTCAGTTGCTCGTTGACCTCAAATCGCTCGCTGAACAGTTCAACCTACTCTTCGGTAACATTTCGGTTGCAGGTAAAGGCGATGATCTCAAGAGCGGTGTAGTATCCGCGACAGCACCAGAAGACTTTTCTGGTGAACTCACCTCACGAGATATTACATTTGAGGTTATCGGCACCTATGAGCAAATAAAAGCATTTATTATGGATTTGGAAAAGAGTCTTACACTGTTCGAGGTCATCAATCTTTCGATTGATGCATCAGAGACTATTTTTCAGCAAGCGTCAGTGACTGTCCGCGTCTATTCATTACAAAGTAGGTGATTCTTAATTCATGTCTAATTTACTCAAAAATCTTATCATAGCCCTCTGTATCACTATTTTGCTCGGTGTGGTGTATTTTCTTACGATAGGTAGCACTTCAGATGAAGAATTTGATAGTGGCACGTCAGTATCGACGTTGTCGAGTGAGGCAGCTATTAGAACACAGAGAATTCTTGCAGATACGAAGCGAATCGATCAGTATACGCTTCCAGTTTCCATTTTTGATGACATACGCTTTACTTCGTTGCGTGATTATCGTATCTACATTCAAGATGTTCCAACGGGACGAACAAACCCATTTGCGCCAATCGAATAAATGGTATTGTACACATGAATTTACTTGCACTTCTCAAAGAGAAAGGAGTTGTAGATGCGATGCTCGAAAAGCGCGTTGCTGAACGTGCAACACAAGAGGGGACCAGCTATGAAAAAGCACTTCTTGAAGAAGGTGTTGATGCAGACACTATTCGAAATACCATCGGTGAGTATTTTGATTTGCCGGTACGTGCAATAAACGAACGTGACCAAATAGATACCTCTGTACTCAAGCACCTTTCAGAGGAATCTGTGCGACACTATGGCATTATTCCGATAGTGATTGAGGATGATGTACTCGTTGTGGGTATTACTGATCCTGAAAATCTTTCTTTTCGCGATGCACTCAATTTTATTACCGCAAAAGACCATATTCCCTATAAAATAGTTGTAATACTTGAACAAGATTTTGAACACGGAGTGCAATCATACGCAAGTCTGACTGGTGAGGTAGATGAAGCACTTGGAGTACTCGAAACCGAACTCAAAGAGGGGAGTGCCCCGCAGGGGGTTACGCTATCGCCAACAGCACCGCGTCAGATTGAACACATTAAGGAAGACGCGCCAATTATAAAAATTGTTGCCACCGTGCTTCGCTATGCAGTCGATGGGCGCGCGTCAGATATCCACATTGAGCCGAGAGATGATAAAACAACCATTCGTTTTCGTGTCGATGGAGTGCTCGTGCGAAGTTTGGAGCTCCCGCAAAAAGTCCACCAAGCAGTTGTTGCGCGTATTAAGATCCTCTCCTCATTGCGACTTGATGAAAAGCGCAAACCGCAAGATGGCCGTTTTTCAGCAACGATTGATAATCGCCCGATTGATTTTCGTGTTTCAATACTCCCAACCAACCACGGTGAAAAGGTGGTAATGCGTATTCTTGATACAGAAGTCGGCGTCCGCACACTCGAGGAAACAGGAGTATCTCCGCACAACATTGAGCTCATACGCAAAGCGATAGCACAACCATTTGGGATTATTCTCATATCTGGTCCTACCGGTTCAGGTAAGTCAACCACACTCTATGCGATGCTCTCCGAGATTGACCGTGCGGGGAAAAATGTCATTTCACTCGAAGACCCGGTCGAGTACGACATTTCGGGTGTAAGCCAGTCCCAAATACGACCGGAAATTGGCTACACGTTTGCGAACGGTCTCCGCACCGCTCTCCGTCAAGACCCGGACGTTATCATGGTGGGGGAGATTCGTGACAAGGAAACGGCACAGCTCGCCATCCAAGCGGCGCTCACCGGTCACCTCGTGCTCTCCACGATTCACACCAACAACGCTGCGGGTGTTATCCCGCGTCTCATCGACATGGACGTCGATCCGTACCTCATCGCTCCCACCCTTGAGCTCGCACTCGCACAGCGCCTCGTGCGCCGTATCTGCCCGAATTCGGGTAAAAAGGTGCCCTACGAGAACAGTTTGAAACGAATGATTGAGAGCGAGTTCAGTGATTTGCCGGAACAGTACCGGTCCTTGATTCCACAGAGCGACCACGTGCTTTTCGCAGAACCCACCGCAGAGTGTTCAAACGGTACAAAAGGGCGTGTTGCAGTCATGGAGGCAATTACGGTGAATGAAGAGATCGAAAAACTTATTCTCGACAGTGCCGATGAAGAAGCAATTCTGAACGTAGCGCGAAAAAACGGATTCATCAGTATGAAGGAGGATGCAATTATTAAAGCACTCAACCACGTTATACCGTTTGAGGAAGTGAGCACTCTCGGAGGTACGCTTATGGCTTCTGAGGAAGCGGAGGAAGAAGAAATCGAGTTACGTACGGAGGAACTTGAGAAAGATGTCGATAACCAGAGAAAAAAAGTTGAAGAAGCCGTATAATACCTGTGTATGAAAATATTACTCATTGATGACGACGCATTCCTTCGCGACATGTACGCGACAAAATTTATCGAAAAGGGACACGCAATCGAATGTGTCAGTACACCCGACGAAGCACTCACAAAACTGCACGATAAGAAGTACGACCTTGTGCTCTCTGATGTTGTTATGCCGGGTATGACGGGTGTTGAGCTCCTTACCCACATCACAAAAGACAAGCTGGGGGGTGAGCCAAAATGCATCATGCTCTCAAATCAAAGTGAAGACACCGACAAGAAAGCAGCGTACGAAGCGGGAGCGGTTGGATACATAGTGAAAGCAGAGCTTATTCCAAGTGAGGTGGTAGCAGAAGTTGAAAAAATAGTTTCAAAATAATATGGCAACAGTTGATTACAAACGAGAACTCGATGATCTCATCGACATTGTATCAGGAGAACACGGTTCGGACATTCACCTTGCAGTGGGTTCGCATCCGATTATTCGTGTTGATGGTTCGCTCATTCCGCTTGTAAAAAAGCCGGTGCTCACCAACCGTGACGTGGCAGGGTTCATCCATGCGTTGCTTACCGAAGAACAAGAACAAAAGTTTCTTGAAACGCGCGAAGTAGACTTTTCATTTGCAGCGCGTGACGGTATTCGTTTTCGTGGAAACGGTTTCTTCCAGCGAGGTACAATATCGGTAGCACTGCGCCATATTCCCAATGTGGTTCGTAATTTTAACGAACTTTCACTCCCCCCAATACTCGAATCCTTCACACAACGACCGCAGGGATTCTTCCTCTGTGTGGGGCCAGTGGGGCAGGGAAAGTCCACCACACTCGCTGCTATGGTGGAACTCATCAATACTACCCGCGCTGAGCACATTGTGACCATTGAAGACCCCATTGAGTACATTTTTGAGCCAAAGAAATCACTCATTGATCAGCGTGAGGTACGTGTCGACACTGCAGACTTCCACACTGGGCTCCACTCCGCATTTCGTCAGGACGTAGATGTCATCATGGTGGGGGAGATGCGCGGGAGGGAAACCATCTCCACCGCAGTGACGGCAGCAGAAACAGGACACTTGGTGCTCTCGACCTTGCACACCAACAACGCCGCACAGACGATTGATCGTATCATTGACACGTTCCCCGCAGGCCAGCAAGACCAAATCCGCATTCAGCTCTCTGGTTCACTCATGGCTATCTTTTCACAGCGTCTTATTCCACGTATTACGGGAGGGCTCATTCCTGCTTTTGAACTTCTCATCAACAACGCCGCTGTTTCCAACCTCATTCGCGAACGTCGTACACATGAAATACAGACCGTTATCGAAACAGGTATGGAGCTCGGCATGATAGACATGAATAGGTCACTCGTTGAGCTTGTGCAAAAAGGAGAAATTACCGTTGAGAATGCATTTGCATATTCCATCAATCCGAAAGGCCTTGAGCGTCTTATGTAATTAGATATATGTTATTTTCATATAAAGCAGTCGATAAAACAGCAAATCCGCGAGAAGGAACCGTGGACGCGGTTAATGTT
The DNA here is from genome assembly GCA_964425475.1 of uncultured Candidatus Saccharibacteria bacterium. GTDB lineage: Bacteria > Patescibacteriota > Minisyncoccia > Phycocordibacterales > UBA918 > Damh-18. The sequence goes on from CAYRMF010000010.1 coordinate 8,464, forward strand.
GAGACCGCCATTGAAACAGTAGAAGCGCGCGGGTATACCATAATCTCCATAAATCCAATTGATACGCGGAAGGCGCTCTTTGACATTGAGATTACGTGGTTTGATCGTGTATCTAATAAAGAGATTGTTATCTTTTCAAGGCAAATAGCAACGCTTTTTGAAGCACAGGTATCCGCACTCCGTATTTTTCGTCTTCTCGCAGCCGAAGCTACGAACCCGAAAATGCAGAAGGTGCTCAACGATGTGAGCGACAGCTTGCAAGGTGGAAGCTCCATTTCGAACGCACTTGCACGTCACCCCGATATTTTTTCGCCGTTTTATGTAAGTATGGTGAAATCAGGAGAGGAGTCAGGTACACTCGAAAAAACCTTTATGTATATGGCTGACTACCTCGACCGTATGTACCAAGTGATGTCAAAGGCGCGCAATGCGCTCATTTATCCCGCATTCGTTATTTCAGTGTTTATTGCGGTTATGATGCTCATGCTCACATTGGTTATTCCAAGTGTCAAAGATATACTCCTTGATTCAGGACAAGAGCTTCCTATCTATACGAAGATTGTCATTGCAGTTTCTGACTTTATTAAAAGTTATTTTGTATTCATCCTTTTGTTTTTTGCTTTTGGGGGTGTATTCATTTGGCAATTCCAAATGACCAAAGCAGGGAAGCGCACTATAGACGAGCTCAAACTCTCAGTGCCTTTTTTGGGGGTACTCTACGAGAAACTCTACCTTACCCGCATTTGTGACAACCTTTCCACAATGCTTACGTCAGGGATATCTATGGTGCAGGCACTTGAGGTGACGGGTGATATTGTCGATAACGAAGTGTATAAGGAAATTATCCAAAATACACTCGTCGAGGTGAAAGCGGGTAAATCATTTGCTGATGCTATTTCTGAATATCCAGAGATTCCGGGTGTGCTTGCACAGATGAGTAAGGTGGGCGAGGAGACGGGAAAGCTTGGTGATATTCTCGAAACACTCGCGGTATTCTATCGACGAGAGGTAAATAATGCCGTCGATACACTCATTGGGCTCATTGAACCGGCCATGATTGTGCTCCTCGGTCTCGGTGTGGGAGTGCTTCTTGCCTCGGTACTGATGCCGATATACAACCTCACGAGTGCTATCTAATTGTTCTGTGAATTCAGTCTCAGTATGAGAGACAAACAGCCCGCGCCTTCGGCGCGGGCTGTTTGTCCACATGCATACAACCAATTACGGGAAAACACCGTATAATATAAAGTAACCACACAACGTGGAGTAAGCCATTCTGCAATGTTCTGCAGAACCAGAATGACTTTCTAGCAGAGCATGTGGCATTCGCCATACAATCTGAAGTCAGTAAAACTGACGAACTAGTAATATATTACTTACCAATTTAATAATTTTATGATGAAAATCAATACATTCAAACGAGGTTTCACACTTATTGAACTCCTCGTCGTGATCGCTATCATCGGTATCCTTGCCGCTGTGGTACTCGCTTCACTCAACAGTGCTCGTGATAAGGGAGAAGATGCTGCTATCCGTTCAAACCTTAACAATGCTCGTGCTCAAGCTGAGATGTCATACGATGACAATAATCGTTCATATGACGCTGTATGTACAGGTACAAATACCACTGCTCCACAAGGGATTGCAGATCTTGTTGCAGCTGCAACAGGCGCTGGAGGAGGTGCGGCAGCAGCGGATTGTGATGATGACGCGTCTGCATGGGCTGCAGAAAAACAATTGAATTCCGATTTATACTATTGTGTTGATAGTACAGGAGCTTCTACTGAGGGTGCGGCATCAAAGGGTGCGGCAGCAGTGGCTTGTCCATAAATCTATTCTTATGACCAAACAAAAAACGCCTTCAGGGCGTTTTTTTGTTGGTCTTATATCTCGAAAGATTATCTGTTTCAGACAAGAAGTGTATTTTGGTGCAACTCTGTACTGCGTAGCGAAAACAACGATATGGTTGCGTTGGAAGTAAGTCAATCGACCAAGCAGAGACGATAACTACATTTATATATTTTTAAAACAATATAATCCATACATGAGAATCAGCAAACTTACACTGGAGGTAATTCACAGAAACACCCATCATTAAGACAGGTTAGGGCTTATTACTTTCCAGTAATGATTTAGAATCGTGAGGAACAAGGACTTGTGGCATTTGCTGCTTGCCACGCATTGCACCCATGGTCTGTACTTGGACCTCGCAAAATACTACAGAAATTACTCCCACCACGATCTTGTTCTGTATCGATTGCAAGCAACATTGATTTACGATCCCCTGAGACACAATAAAAATATCGTGTATTGGCTTCATCCGGTGCACGGCTGAAATATTCACTACCAAAAAATCCAGAGCCGATGCTGGACAACACTGCCCCTGTAGAAGCATTGCCTGGAGTGCCATCTTCAGGGTATCCGTTACCATCGGTATAAAATAACTCGAGAGCATTTAATATTTCGGAGACTTGTGTTTTTCGTGCACCATCACGACCTTTTGCTCGTGACTGGTCTAAAGCCACCATCGCGATAGCAACAAGTACACCAATAATAGCCATCACCACAAGAAGTTCCAGAAGCGTAAAACCACGGACATTTTTTTCTGTCGGGGGTTTAAAAATCATAATAGATATATAGTACAGCATATCAAATAAAAGTAGTATGGCGTAATGCACACTAATAAAATATTTATACATAGGGCTACCCTATGAGAACACGCAAAATGCTGTTAGTATATAGCCACAGTTCCACAGGGTTACCCTGTGTGAACACATAGAAATGTATTAGTATAGAGTAATGGCAACGCGTTATTATTCTTTTGCAGAAGGTGAGTATTACCATGTGTACAATCGTGGTAATAGTAAACAGGTTATTTTTAATGAAAGCGGAGATTATGAACGCTTTAAACAAGCGCTCCATATTGCAAATAGTTCAAAGTCATTCAAAATACGGGAACTCGATGAAACTGATGTTTTTGATATTGATCGACCAGATGTATACGTACATATTGGTGCATATTGTCTCATGCCAAATCATTTTCATATTCTGCTTACACCAGCTCAAAAGGACGGAGTCCCAAAATTTATGTTAAAGCTAGCGACAAGCTATGCGTCGTACTATAATAAAAAGTATAATCGTGTCGGATCTCTCTTTGAAGGTTCATATCGAGTAAAGTATGTCGATTCTGACCCATATCTAAAATATCTATTCTCATATATTCATTTGAATCCGTTTAGAGATAAAGAAGGGGAAGTACAGAAGTTTTATGATGTAAAAAAACTTCTTGAATTTACACATTCAAGTCTGCCCGAGTATCTTGGTATCAAGCGTAAGTACGCAAAAATATTAGAACGCACCAAATTTCCTGAATACTTTGATTCGGTAGAAGCGCAATCAAAAGAACTCTTTGAGTGGCTTGACTATCATGAAATATGATGTACCACAGGGTAACCCTGTGTGAAAGCTTGATAGAGTAGAATAATGGTATGGAAATATATTGGTATCTTATACTGTTTATATTTGGGGCAGTGATTGGGAGTTTTCTCAATGTGGTCATTTATCGTCTTCACACAGGACGCTCGCTCGATGGTCGGTCGCACTGCATGTCGTGTGGTAAGACACTCTCTTGGTTTGAGCTCGTTCCTGTCGTTTCATATCTTTGTTTGCGGGGCAAGTGTCGTGGGTGTGGTTCGTACATACCGCATCGGTATTTTACCGTGGAGGTACTCACGGGGCTCCTCTTCGCGCTCGTCTGGTATGTAAGTGGTAGTACGACAATACTGCTCGTGCTCAATGCGCTCGTTGTGGCGGTCTGCGTGGTGATGCTTGTGTACGACATGCGTCACATGATAATCCCCGATGAGCTTACGGTACTCATGGCGGGCATCGGGCTTGTGTTTGTGGGGTACAATGTGTGGCTGGGCGGGGGAGGTGCTTTTATAATCGATGCAATACTGGGGAGTATCCTCGTTTCTTTTTTCTTTTTTACGCTCTGGTTTCTTTCGAAAGGGAGGTGGATTGGTTTTGGTGATGTGAAACTCGCAGTACCTTTTGGACTCATTGTGGGGATGCAGGGATCTTTTTCACTTGTGGTCTTCTCGTTTTGGATTGGAGCAATAATAGGACTTTCACTTATCGGCATTGAGCGTATGCTCAAACGGGGACAATTTCACTTACGCTTTTTCGATTCTTCGCATACAATTAAGAGTGAGGTCCCTTTTGCGCCTTTCTTCATATCGGGGTTCCTCCTGGTCCACCTCTTACATGCCGATGTTTTCATATTCATATACTCATTGTACGCGTTCTTCCTCAGTTAAGCGGAACTCTGGTTTCACGCTTATTGAACTGCTCATATCTGTCGCTATTATTGCCATCATAACAGCCATTATTGTTGCGAAGTATAAGGCATTTGACAGCACTACCCTTTTAAAGAGTGCAGCATATGAGATAGCGCTCGCACTTCGCGAAACGCAAATACGTTCGGTAAGTGCACTTCGACATGATGACGAAAATTTCGATAATCCATACGGTATCTCTTTTACTCCTCTGCAAAATACATACAAGATTTTTCAATTTAAACCGCCGAAAGTGTATCCACCAGTGTATCCCAACTATGATACTTCAACATATGCAGAAGATATGAGTACCGTAACGCTCAACCGTTCGATGAGGATTGTGGATGTGTGCGTTGACGTTTCGGGTATTGAAAGCTGTGAGTCAGATGGTATCGATCGTGTTGATGTTTCATTTAGACGTCCAGAATTTAAGGCATATTTTTACGTTCCCGGGAAATCGCAAGCACAAAATGAGGCAATTTCAAATGTGGTCATTAAAGTAGATTCATCAAACAACACCACAAACGTATTTAAGGTCATTGTGTCGCGTCTTGGGCAAATTTCAGTTCAAAAACAATAAAAGAAACATATGTATTCACACAGATATACACATCAGAAAGGATTTACGCTCATTGAGCTTATGGTATCGCTCACTGTCTTTGCAATTGTGATGCTCATAAGTACAAGTACACTTCTCAACATGATTGATATGAATGCAAAGGCCCAAGCGCTCTACTCTGCAACAACAAATCTCTCCTTTGCGCTCGATAGCATAACCCGTGAAATTCGTATGGGATATCACTATTATTGCTATAAGGTGGATGCATCTGATGCAGATTGGATACCAAGCGAGAACCAAACCCATGATTGTAGTGTTGCTGATGGAGCAAATGGTATTTCATTTATCCGTGAAAAAGACGACAAACAGAAAGCATACCGTTTGTATAATAATGCACTTTGGCAACATGAAGATGGCCGGGATTGGGAGCAGATTACTGCACCTGAGGTTGTAATCGACAGTTTTTCACTCATGGTCGAAAACACTGATGTGTATGGTCAAAAAGATATTGTTGGTGATCCCCATGACATAGGACAACCAGTCGTCACACTCAAAATATCCGGTCATGTGAACAATGGTCTTGAGACAGACACTGATTTTCATGTGCAAACACGCATTGTACAGAGACGTCTCGATATACTGTAACCATTATGCAAATACTCACCATATACAAAAAAGGATTTACACTTGTAGAAGCGCTTGTTGCCATAGCTATTCTTCTCCTTGTCATCATTGGTCCTATGACGATAGCACAAAAAGGAATTCAAAACGCACGTTACGCACGCGAACAAATGACTGCAATCTTTCTCGCGCAGGAGGCGATTGAGGGTGTGCGACAGATACGCGATGAAATTGGATTGAGAGTCTACACAGGGGATGAGCCGACTTTGGATACAACTGAGTGGATTCAGAATGCACATGAGATGTGTGGGAGTGGGTGTGCATTCGTGGTGGGTGATTATTCAGCCCAATTAAGTTTGTGTAGTGGTGCAAGTGGTTGCAAATTGTATATAGATTCAGACACAGGTGACTACACCCATACGGAAGCGGGGAATTATGAGAGTCCCTATACACGAGTAATAACTATAGGCGCACCAGACGCAATTAATAATAGTGTACCAGTAAATGTAGAGGTATCATGGTATGGACAGGTATTCAAGAGCACCCGTACCGTTTTTTTACAAACGTGGATATACGATCACTATGAACGATATGAAGGCAACATTTAAACATTTTCCGCATACGCGCCCGCAGGGTGGAGTTGCACTCCTCATTACGCTCTTACTCATGGGCGTGCTGTTGGGCATCAGTATGTCACTCCTCAATGTAACTCTCAAACAGTACCAGCTCGCGGGTATTGCGTATGCCTCGGAAGCAGCATTTCAAGCAGCAAACGCAGGAATGGAGTGTGCACTTTATTATGACCACAAAGAACCGGGGTTATTTGATGTTCCTGGTACTGAAGGTGATGAACAAAATGATCCGCCTCGAATAGAGTGTATGAACGGAGGAACAGAAACTGCTGAGAACTCTGATAACATGCCTGGTTATGGCCCACATCCCGGTTATGATGGAAATGAAGATGGGATGGCACAAAATGGTGAGGAACAATATTTTGAGTTTGATTGGGGCGATCCGAGCAGTCCTAATTGTGTAAGGATGAGTATATATAAATTTCATACGACCGACCTCGCATCAACACCGGTTACGGTAGATGGGGAGCAAATGAAAACAACAGGTGCCCCGTGTCCACAAAATAGTCAATGTACCGTTATCCAGTCTCGTGGATATAACGTAGCATGTGACCAGATAAATACTGGGTTGCGTGTGGTGGAGCGCGAGTATACGGTAGTATATTAAGACATATATTAAGAAAAAAACGCCACGACCCCGAAGGGGTCGTGGCGTTTTTGGATACCAGCTGTGACTAGTGGTATGATAGTGCGGTATGAAAACAGGACTCGCACAAGCAAAAAAGCGCGCGAATGAGCTCGCAAAACTGATTGCTCACCATCAAAAGCTATATCATGAAAAAGACGCTCCGGAGATAAGTGACGAAGCGTATGACTCGCTCGTGTCTGAGTTTCTCGCACTCACCGCACAGTACCCATCCCTTGCGGGAACGTACGTTGTCACCGATGCCGTGGGCGGTCGTCCCGATGATGCATTTGCGAAGGTAAAGCACCGAGTGCGACAGTGGTCATTCGATAATGTATTTACCGACGCGGAGCTCATCCTGTGGGAGGAGCGTCTTATGCGTGTGCTTGAAAAAGAGGGTCTAGGAAAAGAAAAAGTTTCCTATGTGAGCGAGCACAAAATAGATGGACTCAAGGTGGTACTCGAGTATGAGCAGGGTGCGCTCGTGCGCGCATCGACGCGCGGGGATGGGGAGGTGGGAGAGGACGTGACGCACACCGCACGTACGATACGCGACATTCCGCATACGCTTAAAAAGCCCGTGACGCTCGTCGCAGTGGGGGAAGTGTGGCTCGGAGAAGATGAGTTTGAGAGGATAAACACCGCGCGCGAAGCGCGCGGTGAACAGCTTTTTGCAAATCCCCGAAATGCCGCAGCGGGATCCCTGCGCCAGCTCGACCCGAGCGTGACTCGTGAGCGCAAATTATCATTTTTTGCATACGATATTGATTTCCTTGAGGAAGGAGTTGTGCCACTTCCCGAAACACAGTTTGCGGAACTCACACTTCTCAAAAATCTCGGATTTACCACGAACCCCCACGCGCACTTGTGTGCGACACTCAGTGATGCAATTGGAGACTACAAAAAGTGGGCACCAAAAAAGCACAGTATGCCCTACGGCATGGACGGCACGGTGCTCAAGGTGAACGAGGTGCGACTCCAGAAGATACTCGGCTACACCGCAAAATCTCCACGCTTTGGTATTGCATACAAGTTTCCCTCTGTACAAGCGACAACGATAGTGGAGGATATTGTGCTCCAAGTGGGGCGCACGGGAGTCCTCACTCCCGTAGCACATCTTCGTCCCGTACTCATTGCTGGCTCCACCGTCTCGCGCGCGACACTCCACAATGAAGACCAAATTAAGCGACTTGATATTCGTATTGGAGATACCGTTGTGCTCCAGAAAGCCGGAGATGTCATACCTGAAATTATAAGTGTCGTGTTTGAGTTACGCGAGAAGGGTGCACAACTGTATCGATTTCCTACAAATGTACCTGAATGTGGGGGTGATGGAAGTATTGAGCGCATACCGGGTATGTCCGCATGGCGATGCGTTGCAAAAGATTCAGATGCACTGCATCGACAACTGTTGTACTATTTTGCATCGCGGGGAGCGATGAATATTGATGGACTCGGTCCACGCATCATAGACCTCCTCTTAGATAATAATCTTATCAATACTGCATCTGACCTCTTTACCCTCACTCCAGGTGACCTTATCGGGCTTCCAGGGTTCAAAGAGAAATCAGCACAAAATGTGATTGAAGCAATAGCAAAAGTCAAAACAATATCTCTTGAGCGTTTTCTCACTGCTCTCTCAATTCCGCATGTCGGTGAAGAGACTGCACGCATTATTGCAGAGGAGTTCAAGACTATTGAAAAAATTCGCTCTGCCAGTAGTGAAACATTGGCCGAAGTATATGGTGTGGGAGCAATTGTGGCAGATTCGCTTGTGACATGGTTCCACGATGCACATCATAGACACGAGCTCGATACACTGCTTACCCACATACGTGTTGAAAAATTTGAGTCTACAAAAAATGTACACACAGCGCTCTCGGGGAAGACAGTGCTTTTTACGGGGACACTTGCCGGTATGAGTCGAGAGGAGGCAGAGGCGCGCGCCCGCGAAGCGGGCGCGCACGTCACGAGCTCGGTTTCGAAAAAAACTGATTATGTAATCGTGGGCACAGATCCTGGTTCGAAGGTTGAAAAAGCGGTGACACTCGGTGTCGCAATACTCGATGAAGCGGGATTTTTGAAACTACTTCAGTGACAATGGAAATTGTATAACCAAAGTGCTACTATAGCCCACATACAGTATGAAAAAAGAAGATATAGAACATTTAGCAAAATTGTCGCGCATTGCGCTTTCTGAGACCGAAACAGACTCACTCGCAGAGGATATTACCAGTATTTTGGGATATGTGAGTGAGATTGAGGAGATTACCAGTAGTGGTGCCGGAGAAAAGAAAGTTGGTGCACTCTACAATGTGATGCGAGAAGATGAAAATCCACACGAGCCCGGCATGTATACCGAAGATTTACTTCGTGCTGCACCAGACCGTGACGGGCAGTACATTCGTGTACAAAAAATACTTGGTGATAAATCATAATGGTATGTTGACTACTATCAGCGATCTTCGCAAAAAATTCATTGAGGGTACCTATACGCCACTGCAGGCATATACCGATATGCGTGCAGTTATTGATGCGCACGACCCAGAAATTCATGCTTTTCTTGAAGTATTCGATGATGCATATGAGAGTGCACAAAAAGCAACAGAACGGTACGCACGAGAGGGTGAACATGCACCGGTACTCCTTGGCATGCCTATTGCAATCAAAAACAACATTCTCATCAAAGGAAAACGTACGACAGCGGGTTCAAAAATGCTCGAAAACTATGTTGCACCATACGATGCGACAGTCATTACTCGACTACGTGAACAGGGGGCGCTCTTTATGGGTGGCACGAATCTCGATGAGTTTGCTATGGGCTCTTCGACAGAAAACTCTGCTTTCGGAGTCACAAAAAATCCGATTGATGTAAGTCGTGTTCCGGGTGGCTCTTCGGGTGGCTCAGGTGCCGCAGTAGCTATGGGGGCATCCGTTGCTGCGCTCGGTACCGATACGGGTGGTTCGGTGCGTCTTCCCGCAAGCTTCTGTGGTAATGTTGGTTTCAAACCCACCTACGGACGCATTTCGCGCTATGGTCTCATTGCAATGGGTTCCTCACTCGACCAAGCGGGTACGTTCACCAACTCGGTTCGTGATGCTGAGACTCTCTTTGGGGTGCTCCATGGCAAAGATAGGTATGACGCGACCACCATAAATGAGGATACATTTCCAATAGTGCCACGGAGAGAAAAATATCGCATCGGTATTCCTCGCGATTTCCTCGGGAGTGGAATGGATGCAGATGTGCTCGCGCTTTTCAATGAAAAAGTTACCGAGCTTACCAAGAGGGGGTATGAGATAGTTGATGTCTCACTTCCGCTCATGAAGAAAGGACTTGCGGCATATTACATTGTGATGCCGGCAGAGGTATCCTCAAATCTCGCGCGCTACGATGGTATGCGATTTGGACTTCGTGTAGAAGGGAAGGATCTGCTTGAAGACTACATGAAAACACGCGCTGAAGGATTTGGTGCGGAAGTGAAGCGACGTATTCTCCTCGGCACCTATGTTCTTTCAGCGGGCTACTATGATGCCTATTACGGAAAAGCTGAGCACGTACGTGTCATGATGCGTGAAGAGATAGCAAAAGTGTTTGAAACGGTAGACCTCATCATGACTCCCACCGCCCCCACACCAGCTTTTAAGATTGGTGAAAAGAGTGATCCACTCTCGATGTACCTTGCTGATATTTTCACCGTACCGGTCAATCTCATTGGTGTACCCGCGATTTCTATCCCCGGTGGTACGGTAGTGCGGGACGGTAAGAATCTTCCCGTGGGTATTCAATTCATTGCACCACATGCAGGTGACGAACGACTTTTTGATTTTGGGAAACACACATACGATGTAGCATAAAAAGAGAGCAGTATGGTGTAGAATAGTGGCATGGGACCATCAATCAATTTTGTAGCCATCTTTCAGATGATTTACGACGGCGTCTTTGGTGGCAACTGGGATACTATTGAAACGTTGTGGAACGTATACTCTCTCGTTGCACTTATGCTCTCGTGCGTCTTTTTCGGTGGATTTATATATGCAAAGATTCGCTTTGATGAACTCAGTGCATTTGAGCGGGAGGTGATTAGCACCAATGAGAAGGCGTGGGCCACAGAGCACAACATTCATGAGACCCACAACACGCGGTGGGATGCTATCCAAACACGGGTGACAGAAAACAGCCCCGAGTCATGGCGTATTGCTATTATCGAGGCAGATATCATGCTCGATGAAACACTTACCAATGCCGGATACGTTGGGCAGAGTATCGGCGAGAAGCTTAAATCCGCAAACACTACCTCATTTACGACACTCCAAGATGCGTGGGAGGCCCATAAAGTGCGTAATGAAATTGCGCACGTGGGAAGTGATTTTATTCTCACGCAACGTACGGCACAAGAAACACTCGTACGCTTCGAACGCGTCTTCCGCGAGTTTGGGGTTATTTAGGTTGCATAACTTGATAACATGAGGTACATTCGTATGTACTCCTTTCCTGATTTTCAATCAGAAAAGGAAAAGTACAAAAATACACAAGCATTTACATAGCGGGGTGAGACAGTCCGGGGGACTGTCGCAAGAGGTTGTCGACATAAATAAAAAAGTTTTTTTATTTTGTCATACAACCTGAACAGACCCTGTAAGGGTGAGGAGAGGTACCTCTAGGAATCTCAATTCATCTCAAAGTACAAAAATACACAAGAATTTACATAGCGGGGTAGAGGAGAGGTACCTCGGGAGGCTCATAACCTCCAGACCCCGGTTCGATTCCGGGCCCCGCAACAGATAATGAAAAAGACCGATTTCTCATCGGTCTTTTTCATTATCTGTTGTGAGCTCTTATTGTGCGAGCATCTTGATGCCCTCACCGAGTGTGACAGTTTTTATGTTCTGAGCGACTACATAGTCAACAATTTTCTGAAGTAGTGCAGGATCATTGCTGTACAAGCCACCATTTACATCTTGACGATGGAGCTCAAGAACCACCCATTCTTTTTCAGTGCGTGCATGATCAATCCAGCCCTGTATTGTCTCAAAGGTAACGTCTGAAGTGACGTGTTGGTCTTGGAGTGCCCATTTGCTTGTCGCAGGAGTATTGTATCCATCTTGCACTGCACGCGCTCCAGTATATCCCGCACTTTTCGCTGTATTGATGACTGTCGTATTGTATTCTCCGTATGGGTATACGAGCGTGGTCACAGGAGTAATTCCAAGGGCGAGGAGGTCGATTCGAGATCCGAGCACCTCTGCTGACAGACGCTTTCTCGAGAGTGTGGTGAGATCGGGATGTGTCCGAGTGTGTGAAGCAATTTCATGACCTCTTTGCCACATACTTTTTGTTTCCGCTTTAGTCACATATTCCGGATCAGAAAAAGATTTTGTAATAATAGCTTGAGTGCTTTTTATACCCGCTTTATCAAGGATAGGAAGTCCAACTTCGTAGGTGCTACGGAAACCATCATCAAAAGAAAAAGTCACCATACCCTCTTTAAATGTGGCGGTCTGCGGAGGTGGTGTTACGGTGAGTGCTTCGAGCGAGTAGTCATCAACGGTGAGCGAACCATTTTGTGCAAGTACGTGGAAGACAGTCATTGAGACAACTCCTGTGGGAACGGTAAACGTCTTGGTAAATTGTGCCCATGAGTTGGTACCGAGCACTGAGCCAAGAAAGACATAGCTATATGCGCCACTTTGATTTTGGTACTGAGCAATCACTGAAGTGTCTCGATCAGAAAGCGACCAGTTAGAGAATGTATATGATGTACCTGAGGTTACAGGTACTTCAGCAAAATACCATTTGGCATCACCACTCAGGTAATTACTGACTTCAACTTTTCCTGCATTTCCACCTCCATGTCCGGAAACGGGATAGGTAAAGACTGCTGTGAGTTCACCCCATTCTCCTTGCTCCCATGAAGTGGGAAGTCCACCAGACACAGCTTCGAGCGATGGATTTTGAATGAGATTTGTTGCACCAAAAACAGTATTCGGAAACGTGATAAAAAGACCAAAAATAAGAATAAAAAAACCGATTCCCGTTGAGGGTCGTATGCTACTGCAAATACGATATATATTGTCTAACATAATGTGTCGGAACTATACAATAATAATTCAAAATATGCAAGACATCAAAAATCTCTCCTCATATTGAGCGTAGAGGGCCGAGGGTTATAAAGAAATGTGCTTTTGCTCAAAAAACACATGTGATGGTATACTGAACACGTATGCAATGTGTCATTTTAGCTGCCGGGAACGGTAAGCGTCTACGTCCATTAACCGAGGATAAGCCAAAACAACTTGTACGGGTACACGGCAAACCGCTCATCGACTACATTGTGGAGGCACTCCCGAGCTCCATCGACGAGCTCATTATTGTGGTGGGGTACAGGGGAGACATGATTCGGGAGTACTGCGGTGAAGTATTTCATGGAAAAAAAGTCACCTATGTAGAGCAACCGGTTGCGGAAGGAACGGCAAAAGCGCTGTGGCTTTGCAAAGATTTGCTCAGGGGCCGATTCCTCTTCATGTATGGTGACGACATACACGGCAGGGAAGATCTTGCTCGTGCGACTTCATATGTTCGTGCGATTTTGGTTTCATCGGTTACTCAGCCGGAGAAATTCGGCATTGTGGTTCGAAACCCCGATGGCACACTCGGTCTCATGATAGAGAAACCGCAACATGCACCTTCAAACTGTGCGAGTACAGGGGCCATGGTGCTCGATGATCACATTTTTGAATTTGAACCCCAGACGCCAGTAAACGATGAATACTATTTGAGTGAGGTCATTGAGCGGTACGCAAAGAAATACCCCATCGCGGTCGTCGAACAGCAAATATGGATTCCCATAGGGTATCCAGAAGATGTGACAAAAGCAGAAACATTACTCACCGTGTACAAACAGGTGTAAAGTTTTATCTGTATGCAGTGCGTTATTGTCTGTGCAGGTAAAGGCACACGAATGAATCCGCTCACCGATACCTGCCCAAAACCACTCATACGGGTGGGTGGCAAGCCGATTTTGGAACATATCGTGGAGGCACTACCTCCGGAAATAGACGAGCTCATACTCATCGTGGGGTACCTGAAAGAGCAGATTGTCGCGTACTGTGGGGAGACGTACCACGGGAAGAAGGTGGTGTACCGAGAACAGCAAAACCACGCGGGAGGCACAGGTGATGCTCTTTTGTGTGCTCGTGATGCTATCCACGGTAAGTTTCTCTTTATGTACGGGGATGATATCCACGGGAGTGACACACTCGCACGCGCAGTCCGGAGCGACTACGCAATTTTGAGCGCACATTCTGCGACTCCCGAGCGGTACGGGGTACTCGTCCCCAATGAAGATGGGACGCTCAGAGCAATTCTCGAAAAGCCAAAAGACCCTCCTTCAGACCTCATCAACATCGGAGGATTTGTCATCGATGAGTCAATCTTTGAGTACACCGTGCCGGTATCTGCAAGTGGGGAGCTGTACGTGACCGATATGCTCACGCAATTTGCAGAGCATCACCCCGTGCAGATTTTTGAGCAGAGCCTCTGGATTCCGATTGGGTACCCCGAGGATATAGGAAAAGCCGAAGCAATTCTCGATGCACTTCAAAAATAATGAGTTGAAGGAATGAGGGAGAGATGGTATCCTCTTTGCACATTACAGTATATGTATATGTGAAAAACGTCGATGTAAGTAAAAACTTTCATCGACTGCGTTCGGAAACTAAATATAAGTAAACTTAAATTTATTTCCTCACTTGTATGAAAACCATACAAGTATCGTTTGTTCGGAAATAAGAATAAAATCATTCTTATCTCGCCCGCGCACTCACTTGTCGATGTAAGTAAAACTTTCATCGACTGCGTTCGGAAACTAAATGTAAGTAAACTTAAATTTATTT
>CAYRMF010000011.1:0-22477 GCA_964425475.1 uncultured Candidatus Saccharibacteria bacterium
ATCTTCTGCTAGCAAAGAACCCCTGGTCCCACCCCCTCTGGGGTGGGGTTCTTTACCAATAGTATACTCCTTCGGTATATCCTATTTCAAGTATCCCGCATACACCGGCTACTCGGTGATGATTTTTGTCGTCGCAGGGAGCGATTTTTTGATGACTTCCAAGTCTGCTTTTGCGTAATTATTGCCCGTAAGAATGAGTTCTTTAAGGTTTGAGAGATTGCCGAGTTCGTAGGGAAGTCCGGTGATCTGGTTGTGCGAGAGGTCAAGATACTCGAGGTTTTTGAGTTGCCCCACTTCTGCAGGAACACCGGTGAACTTATTGTAACTGAGGTTGAGTGTACGCAATTGGGCGAGGTGGCGCACTTCTGCGGGGAGTGCTCCCGTGAGATTGTTGTTGGAGAGATCAAGGGTGAGAAGGTCTGTCTGGGTAAATACATCATTCGGCACCTTAGTGAGTTCTGTATGTGCGAGTACGAGGGTGTGTGATGCACTAGCTTTCGCTCCTCCTGCCCCAGTCGTAATGACAGGTGCTACTGCCTCTTTCGATGTCTGCGTATCACTTACTTCAGTTTTTTCTTGTGTCACCGTGATGTCTCCTGTGGGGGCAACACGGGTGTTTGACCACACAAAAAAACCGATGAGTGCGACGGTGAGTATTCCTATGATGATGTTTTTATACATAGTAAGCATGATACGTCTAAGCAGTATATTTTGCTAGCGCAATGATAGGTGATGGTCTATACTACAAATCTACGCACAGTTCTCTCAGAGGGAGTAGAGCTTGTTATTTTGCACAACGGACGAGTATATGCTTGAACGCGTAGCAATTCATCAGGTATACGGCCGAAGGGTCAACTGTAGAAGAAAAAAGTAAGAGGTCTCCCATTGTGTGAGGCCTCTCGTTAATTATAGGTCACGCATCACTCCACATTTTTATTAAGTGCTGTTTTGAATGCTTCCTCGGAAGATGCATCAGACCACACACGCCAGTCGCGCTCTTTATTTTCGTTGAACCAGACCAACCCTTTGAGGGTACCAGTATTAAAATACTGACTTGCGAACATGTCTTTAATCCAAGTCGCCTTCTGTTCACCTGGAGCACTTGCAGTGGAGGTTATATATATCGTCTTGTGGTAGGGAAGGACCTCTCTCACCGCGCGAGAAATGAGTGCATCAAAAGAGAGCCACGGCTTCCCGAAGTTGAAGGCATTGATACCGATGAGGTCAACATACGCATCCCCGGGGTAGTACGTCGCAATCGCATTTTTACTCGTATCAGGAACAGATACTTGATTGACCACCCATGCAAAGCGTACATTCGGCGCCACTCTGAATTTATCGCGCAGATACCGGAATGTCTCTACGTACTCTTCTTTTGTGCCATATGTTCCGCTCTCGCCATTCCAGTACGTCCAGTTTCCATTCACTTCTTCAAAAGGTGCAATGATGATGTCGCCTCCATTTTGTTTCGCTTCTTCTGCAAACGAATCTATGTATTCGTCCCACTCCCCATTCAATATTTCATTGAAATAAAATTCGCTTTGCCCTTGCGCCCCTTCACGATAATCCATGGGGTACCAGTAGATGAGGAGAGTAGTGTCGCGTCCTGTAACGAGATTGGCATACATCTCGGGGAAATCATGCTCATTGCCCCAGTGCACCGCAGTGGCTGCGATATCCACTTGCGCACCTACTCTATCCTCAAAAGCGTTGAGCTCCGGCACGGTACCGGCAAAAACTCCAGTTTTGATGCGTGGTGAGGAAACAGGTGAAGGGGAGACGTTGACCGGGATATTTGGCACCAGCGTATCTTCCACATGTACGCTTCGAGAAATATACATTTCATCAATCACCTTCTCGGTACTTGGTGCGGTTATCTCAGGAAAACTCGAGAGCACCTCAGTGGTTGTAGTCGCGACTTGAGGAGTTGTGGATGCATTTTGAGTCTCAAATTTTTCTGAAGAGAGCAGAGTATTGTTCAAAAAACCATCAGAAAACGAAAGAATAAATGCCAAAATACATGAAAGCACAATCCCCACGGCTAAAATGAGCCATTTTATAGTGATAGATTTATTGACATTTTGTTTAAAATGTAGTATCATGTTTTGCAATTGTACTCGTAGAAATGTAGCAATAATGTATCTCTTTGAGTGTAACACATACGCTACTTCTTCGGCTTGTATACCATAAACCATGTCACGACTCACTATTGCAATACTCATACCCGCACACAACGAGGAAAAAATGATTGCCTCATGTGTTTCTTCGTGTCTCCGCCAGTCACGTCCCGCAGACCAGATAATTGTGGTGAATGATGGGAGTACTGATAGGACTGCAGAAATACTGGCGTCATTCGGTAATCAGATTACCGTCATCACTACACAGAAAGCGACGGGCAACAAGAGTCGTGCACAGGAGATCGGCATCGAGGCGATTACTGCAGATGTATTTGTAGCAACAGACGGTGACACCATTCTCGATGAGTATTTCGTAGCGCACATTGAGCACGAGTTTCGCACGCGACCGGACACCGCAGCGGTGGGTGGGTATGTGATGAGTATGCGCGGAAATTATCTCACCGCGATACGCGAAGTGGACTATGTGTTTGGGCAAGATCTCTACAAGCAAGCGCAGGCCTATATCAATTATCTCTTTGTGATTGCGGGATGTGCGGGTGCGTTCAAGACTGAGCTCTTTCGCGATGGTACCATACAGTTCGATCACGATACACTCACCGAAGATCTTGATTTTACGTATAAACTGCATGTTGCAAATCTTCCAATTCGTTTTTGTGCCGATGCTATTGCCTACACGCAAGACCCGCAGACACTTTCATCATATATCAATCAAATGCGTCGCTGGTATGCAGGGGGATGGCAGACCGTGGGGAAGCACTGGCGTATCGCTTTTCGTGAACCGAGTGCAGCGCTCGTACTCTCTCTCAACTACATTGAGGGACTCGTCTTCTCGTGCCTTTTCTTTGTGACACTTTTTGTGAATGTGTATGTTTTTCTTGGACTTTTCTCGCTCTATTTCCTCATTGGAACGGGTATCGGTGCGTATGCTGCGCTTCGACGTGGGCGCTTTGATTTACTCCTCGTGAGTCCACTTGCCACAATCATGCGAGCAGTTCATGCATACCTTTTTTTGGAACAATTCTTTATCGAAATAATCGTTGGTCGAAAGAACATGGTTTGGTTTCAGCCTGAACGTACCGTAACTTCAACATAACTATGCCGTTACCTTTCTTTGGATTTTCATTTCTCATTAGTATCGCAATTATTGCTGTGCATTTTGTCGTACGTATCGCACGGCTTGGGCAATCAGTGTTACGTCTTCCAGTGCCACCAAAACCACGTGCTCAGGGCGTGCGTATGATTACAGCACTTGCGATTATTGGTGTTGTCTCACTTTTGAGCACCAATGTGTATGCACAAGTGGTACGTTTCGCTTCAACCAACCACTACAACAACATGAGCGTCATTGAACACTATCTCACCGATTGTACGAATACCATCGACCCATCAATTCATGACCGCATGGTTGTCCTCCGACTCGATGACGTGCAGGCATTTAGCTGGGATGAGGTCAATATACGTATGATGGAAGATACCCTCGCACGCGGTATGCCCATTGTAGCGGGCACTATTCCGAAGGATATCAATACCGACTTCAAAATGGTTTCATTTCTCAATAAGCACAACTGCAATATTGAGGTCGCGCTCCACGGGTATACACACCACATCGATCTCGACTACATTGCGCAAGATGGGGAGTTTCATAGCATTTCTGCAGATGAGGCACGAATTCGACTACGGAAAGCGATTGCAGAAATTGGAACGGTCATTGATACTCCTATACGTAGTTTCATTCCTCCACAGAACCAAATATCAGCTGAGGCCAAGCGTGTTTTGCCAGAATTTGGTATCACGCATCTCTCAAGTGAAGGAAACGACATGTATGATTATGATGCAAAAACGTGGGGAGGTATTTCAGCAATTGAGGTGATTGAAACGTGTGAACAGCGCTTTGCGAAAGGAGACCAGCTCTGCGTCATTATGCTCCACCCACAGGAGTTCAGCGATGAACACATGCACGTCGATGAGGAAAAGTATCATGAGTACACGAAACTTTTGGAGCTCCTCGGGGAGATAGATGTGAGTGTTGTCCGCTTCAGTGATGTGCCACCTGAGATGCTCAAATAGCCCTGCATCCGTATGACAGACGAATGAGAGGCGCGCGTAGGCGAGTGTTTGGTGAATCTGATTCAGTGCTGGATGAGGATTGCGCTCAAGTAGTTTTTACGCACTCACTCCTATGCACATATACTCCATTTCTATGGTTGTTATTGTGACCGAGAACTTATAAAAATCAGTAGACAATCTGATTATGTAGGTTTTATTAAGAGTTGATGCACTCGCGCTCATGTGCAGTGCTTAGTTTTATATATGTTTAAAAAATTCATTATCGTCGCACTCTTCGCTATTATTTCTCTTACATCTGTCGCAACAACGTATGCGGTCGGAACAACAACCCCAACTGCAACCATCACCTCCTCACCGCTCACTGTGACGGTCAATGGCGCACTTCTCCTCTCGGGAACTGCTTCAAACATGGACAGACTGTACATTACCACTACACACCCTGGTGGTAGCTCACAAACAAGCGGTATCACATTCACAAACGGTGTGTGGTATCAAAATTATCCCACGGGATACTTCACGCAGGCAGGTAACTACGTCGTCACCCTCCGCGCAAATTCAGAAACGAACACGGTGCTGTATACAGGGACGATTGTGGTTACGGCGCCAGAAGTACCGATAGTTGCAATTGCCTCATATGACTTTGATAAAGGTACCGGAACAGTATTGACTGATCAGAGTGGAAACAGTAGAGACGGTGTTTTTGTGGGTACGCCTACATGGACCACCGGAAAGTATGGGAAAGCACTTTCATTCAATAATAAAGACAACGTTAATCTCAGGAGTGTGCTTCCAATCCAAGGTGTACAAAAATTGACCATTTCTGCATGGATGAAGCGTGCAGAGCTCAACAGTAAAGTGCTGATTGGTAAACAGAATTCTGCATCGAAGGATACGGTAGCCATTGAGCTCTGGGATGATGGAAAGGTACATTTTGGCATAAGTTCAAGTCTCACCTATGCGGGCGGCTCTGTTGAGTTCAATGATACTAATTGGCACTACGTCACGCTCGTATTTGATGGCACGCAGAGTGGTAATGCAAATCGCTTGAAGGGGTACATTGACGGTGTTCAGCAGTCACTTACCTACAAGGGTACAGTTCCTTCAGTCACCACAAAGAAGACAACACCCTTTGGTATTGGATATGTCAATGGTTCATATTCAGATGGTTTGATTGATAATGTGCGTGTGTATACACAGGCACTGAGCAAAACCAATGTTTTGACAGACATGAATACACCTGTTAATGGAACTGCTATTCCAACCGCAACCATCACCACCTCACCGCTCACCACCCCCGTGAATACCGCTTTTGTCCTCTCGGGAACAGCTTCAAACATGGACAGAATCTATGTGACTACTTCAAATCCTGATGGTACAGAAAAAGGTACAAGTGGCATCATTCCTACCAATGGTTTTTGGGGTCAAAATTATCCCACGGGATACTTCACACAGGCAGGTAACTACGTCGTCACCCTCCGCGCAAATTCAGCAACAAACACGGTACTATACACGGCAACGATTGTGGTCACGGCGACAGGGAGCACCATAGCTAGCATTCCGTCAGCTCATACACTCGCGAGCCGTAGCCTTGTACAGACCACATCGGGAGGAGCCCTCACCGCAAGACTCACTAAGGGGGTACAAGGAAACCAAGTTTCGACACTGCAAAAATTCCTTATTAATGATGGTTACTTGAAGGAAAACACCCCAACCGCCTACTTTGGCCCACTGACCGAAGACGCACTCAAACGTTTCCAATGCGAAAAACTAGAAGTGTGTGATGGGACTCCCGACACAACTGGATATGGGGCAGTCGGTCCACGAACACGTACAATGATCAATGGTTTGATAGGAGGATAGTAGAAAACAAAAAACACCGCACGCTAGGCGTGCGGTGTTTTTTGTTATTTCGTTTTCTTCTTGACTACCTTCTTCGCCGCGACTTTCTTTGCTGGCACTTTCTCTTTTACTGTCTTTGGCTTCCGAATTTTCTTTTCTGGTATTTCTTCGGCTACTGCCACCTCCACAACTTTTGGTACTTTTATTGCTTTTGCAGGAGGTGTGGGGGGATTGAGCAGGTCGAGAATCCGGTTGAGTCGTGATTCAATAGTTGCAAGTTGACGCTTCACGTCTTCAAGTCCTGTGTCTTTCACCACTCGTGGTGCTTCGTCTCTTTGGGGAGCGTATTCACGGCGTGGCTTTGCGTACTCGGGGCGTGCACTCCGCACGTTCTCGCGATTGCCGTATTCACGCGGTGCGCTTCCGCGCTCTTCATCTCGACTCTTCATGTTGAAACACGCACTGCAGTACACCGGTTTATCGCCGTTTGGACGAAAGGGAACCTCACACGGCTTGTGGCATGCGCTACAGGTTGCCTTGAAAAGTTCTCCAGAACCTCCACCGCGTCCACCTCGGTCGCCACCAAATCCTCCGCTTTTACGTTGTTCACCCCCTCCAAATCCTCCGCTACGCTTATCACCAAATCGCGGTTTTCCGCTAAAACTACCACCTCGCCCTTTGGAGTCACCTCCTCTAAAGTTATTCATGTGCTGATTAGAACACAAAATGGATATTTTAGCAACTTCATCAAAAATTCAGTCCTATTGCGAAGCAGTATTAAAGGTAAAATATGATACGCTATGAGGGTATGAAAAAACCAACAGTACTCATTGTGGAAGATGATGCAAATATTCGCGCGATGTACTCAGATGCATTTACACTCGCAGGTATCAATGTGCTCACCGCAGAAAACGGAAGAGAAGGGGTGACACTCGCACTCGAACACCATCCCGATGCGATTCTCATGGATATTATGATGCCCGAGATGAATGGTCACGAAGCGGTGAACAATATACGGAGAGACGCATGGGGTAAACACGCACACGTGGTGTATCTCACCAATATGAGTGATGCGGAAAATATCGTCCATGCGGTCGAGCAGGGAAGTGATGAATACATCATCAAGGCAAACATGACTCCGAAGGAAGTGGTAAATCAAGTGCGTATGGCAATGCGTGCCTAAGTGCATACAAAGACAACGAAAAGAGCGTCCCTTGGGACGCTCTTTTGTGGATGTTTTTATTATCTTGATTTCTTGAAACAGTCAATACATTTCAAGTTTGTCGTATCACGAGGTTCAAAGGGTAGGGATGTGATTGCGGTACCACACTCGCTACACTTCCAGTCACCGGAAAAACGTGGACGGTCACCGTCTTGTCTCTGAGGACGAGGACTATCACCCTTCTTGTTTTGATGACATTCACGACACAAGAGTCCGGTGGTGTTTCTCGGTTCAAATGGTAATTCGGTAATTGCTCCCCCACATCCGCTACACGTCCAATTTCCTTGATGCATACAAACGTTTAAAAATTAAATAATGTACCTCACAGTATACATCGAAATCATTTACAGAGAAATATACCCATACGCACAGTAGCGAAGGTCTGACCTTCGTAACGAGTTGGGCGTGTTTTTGGTCACGGGGAGATGTGGATGGATGTTCCAGAAAAGAAGGCACCTAAATGATTCAGGATTATAGAAAAGTTGCAAATAAGAAAATCAGTGGCAGAGACGCCACTGATTCAGGCACGACATGTGCATACATCATTTGGATGGATTGACATTCATCAGTTCATACATCCCGTTTCTTTTTGCCCATTCAGCGAGGGACATATTGGTCCTTTTATGCTCGATACGGGAACCGAAATTGGGTGTATACCAGTCACCACGAATGAGAGATTCACCATTTTCACAGTAATGTGTCTCACTTGTAGCATGTGCGAGACGCATGAGTCGAGCACCAACCGTTTCAGCTGGATTGGTGTCACCAGCCAATGTATCTGAGGGTGCATTTTCGACGACTAATGAACGCCACTTTTCTGGCGACGCGATTGCATCGAATGCATCGTTCGTATCGTAAAAAAAAGTGACCCATGGTTTTCCCACAAAGTCTTCCATAAATTCTCTCATGATGCGCTCCTTGTGAATGAAATGTTCCAACTTGAATTAAAACATAAGAATCGATGATGTGCAACGTATACGTTTGACATGCTTTTTTCCTCATGGTTTACTAGTTTTGGACAGTCAATGTTGTACAAAAATTGGCTTGAGTCTACTTTGATGACTTTTTGTGAGGAACTCACATGAAAAATGCACAACCTACTCAACCCGCATCCACCCTCCGTCACGCCCTGGACAAATGTGATGCACAGCCTCACGCGTATCAGGCGGCGTACTCGAAGTTGACGGTGATCTATCCGAAAAATGAGGGAGATCCGGTACTCATCTATGTCCGGAATTACACGAAATGGAGTGATTTGGAATCTAAGGCCGCAACTCATTTTTTCTTTGAGTGCCCAGATGGAGCCGATGACACTCAGATTTCTGCACAGGAGATCTTCAGCAAAGGACGCGCAATCGCTTACAGACTTTGCCGCAACGTCTCCATCATCCACTGCTTCGGTAACTCACAGCAGGAGGAACACCAATTCACACCGCCGATGCATTAGCCAAATGCCCGAGGCCCCGCCTCGGGAACCAACAAAACCGCCCCAAGAGGCGGTTTATCTTTTTATGGGTGTAGCATCACTCTTTCCTCGTACCATCGCGCTTGAAAAAGGTCCAGATGTAGTACTGTTCGACTTTTTCGCGCGCCCACGGGGTTTTGCGGAGGAAGGTGAGACTCGAATTGACGCTCGGATTTTCGATGAAGCACTTGATTTTAATTTTTTGTCCGAGTGATTCCCATCCATAGTGCGCGATGAGCTCCTCAAGTATGGTTTTGAGGGTGATGCCGTGGAGGGGATTGTTTTTCTGCGGGGTCATTATTTCTTTAAAAATCCCTCAAGTGCGCGAAGTGCTTCCACAGGTACCATGTACACCACGGTGTTGCTCTGGTCGGAAGACATGTCGTTGATTGACTGGAGTGTGCGGAGGTGGAGTGCCCCAGGTGTGTGTGCGAGCATCTCTGCCGCTTTTGCGATGTTCTCTGATGCCGCGAGCTCTCCCTCGGAATTGATGATGACCGCGCGCTTCTCGCGCTCTGCTTCTGCTTGCTTCGCAATCGTGCGCTCCATCTCTGCGGGCAAGCTCACGTCCTTGAGTTCTACATTCTGCACCTTGAGTCCCCACGCGTCCGTTTCCTTGTCGACAATCTCACGAATGCGCTCCGCGATTTTGTCTCGGCTCGAGAGGAGTTCATCGAGCGTCACCTCACCGACGATATTACGCATGGTGGTCTGCGCGTACTGGGAGATGGCGTACTGGAAATCCTCCACCTCGATAATTGCCTTATCGGCGTTCGATACTTTGTAGTAGATAACCGCATTCACCTTTACGGTCACGTTGTCACGGGTGATCGCATTTTGGTCGGGGACATCGACCGCCTTGGTGCGAATGTCCACTTTTTGATAACTCTGGATGACCGGCCACACGATGCGCCACCCCGGCTCCATCATTCCGGTAAACTTACCGAGGGTAAATTTCACCCCGCGTTCATACTGATTAATCTGGCGAATGCTACTGAGTACCAACACAGCAAGTGCAATGAGCACAAATTCAAAAAACATACAAAAAAATATTACACAATAATGCTTAGTATATCACCAGATAATGAAAATGCGTCGCTCACTGAGGAGCGACGCATGGAAGCACGTAGGCTTTAAACCTGCCAAGGTTCTGAGAAGGTGAGTGGGTATACACTTGCTTGCCCAGCACCCGCTCTGCTAGCCATGATGATTGGCATGACGAACCCGAAGATATACAAGAGGATAGGGAGAATCATCAAGATAATGCCAGTTAATCCGGCAGAGAGCATGACAGCCCCAGGCGACTCGCTAAAGACAGGAGCCAGTCCAAGTACTGCCATAGAAATGAAGGTGAGCATAAGTAAAATCATCCCGTATACCAGCAGGAACAACTGAAACTTGATTGCCTGCCACCCGTGTTTCTTTGCGAATTCATCCGTGTCACTTACGAGCAACATGATGAGTGGCAAAACGATATTGAGCAAAGGGACGAAAATGGCGAAGAGAGCACCGATAGCGGCAGCATAGTGTACGCGTGCCGCAGCTTGGACCTTCAGACCTTCTGACATTTGAATTTCCTTTCTGTTGCTCACGCAACAATGAACAGTTGAAGTGGTACACTTTGTTGCAAATCCTTCGGCTATTATATAATAGATTACATAGTGAGTCAACCCATACGGAGCATGATATAGATCATAAACCCGACAAAACCTAATTGTCGGTATTGAGTTATACAAAGTATGGAAAAAATAACACTACGATTGTTCTGGGTATGCATGCTCGCGTGCGCAAGTTGCGTCATTGTGGGGATATGGTGTGAGGGCTCACTTCCCGAGGAATATTTCAAAATCCCCGCGACATTATTCATTATCGGCCTCGCAAACTTCCTCCTCTGGGCGCCCCTCATTGTGTATCGGTTCTTGGCAAAATAGAACCTCAGCAAGCAGTGACCGAATACAAGGTCCGGCCTTGTATGAGAGATAAGACAACGCAGTTGGTGAACGCTACTTTTTCAATCCAAAGTACCGTGGGAAGAGCACTGGTGTATTATCGGCAGTTTTCCCATCGGTGGTAATGGGGAGTTGTTCGGTGTGGTCGGGCCAGGGGAGAGGGAGTGTCCCCGTGAATGGCTTGTCGCCAAAGAGCACATCGGCGACCCCCTCACCAGCGCTTCCGGGAAGCCACGCCATAATGAGCGCATCAAATGAATCAACTTCCTTTTTAATCATAAGTGGTCGCCCCGAGACGAGTATCACGACCACCTTGTCGCACTGTGCTTGTAAGTTTTGTATTGCGCGCAGATCTTCCTCACTGAGTATGGGGTACGCACTGTCGCCCCAACCTTCTGCGTAGGGTGCTTCTCCCACCACGGCGATACCCACATCCGCTCGCTCAGTGTCGGGGAAAATACCCGCGCGGTTGTACTCAATGCGAGTCGTTTTGCCCGTTCTCGCCTCAATGCCTTCCAGAATAGAGGTGGCACCAGTTGGCCAATTGCCATCGACACCCTGCCACTCGAGAGTCCACGCGCCCATCTGTTTTCCAATGTTGTGCGCAGAACTCCCCGCAACGCGGATATGCTTGATACTTTTTGATAACGGCAGAAGAGCATCTTCGTTCTTGAGGAGGACCAGAGACTTCGCTACGGCATCGCGCGCGAGCGCGCGGTGCGCAGGGTTCTCCGTAGTTGCAGGTAGGGGAGGCACCGCTTTTTTATCGAAAAGTCCGAGAGCAAATTTTGCATACAGGATTCGCCCCACGGCGTCATCTATGCGCGCATCCGATACCAAGCCAAGCCGATTTGCCCACTTCAGGTGTCTCGTAAATGTCTTGTAGTCAAAGGGCAACATCACCATATCGACTCCCGCATTCACCGCCTGTACGCTTGCTAAAAACGTATTCCTCCGCCCCTCGTGTACCCCATACCAGTCAGACACGACAAAACCTTTAAATCCCAATTCTCCTTTCAACACATCGGTGAGAAGTTCCTTTTGGAGCACCATCCGCTTGTCTCCCCAGGTATTCAGCCCCACCATGACGCAGAGAGCGCCCGCGTGTACCGCTTCGGCAAAAGGAGGTAGGTATACATCGCGGAGCATGTTCTCATCTGCCGGAGTGACCCCTTGGTCTATCTTGAAATTCTCATTCAGAGAGGTGTTCCATCCCATACCCCCGAGACCAAGGTAGTGTTTTAAGGTCGCGAGAACGAAGACACTGCCACCATCAGTTCCTGCATTTGTCTGAAGCCCTTCTACATACGCCACTCCGAGCTTTGAAACCAATACGGGGTCGTCCGAGAATGCTTCGTAGGCTCGGCCCCAACGGATGTCTTGTGGCTCGTCCAGGTTTGGTGAGAAGTTCCAGTTGATACCAACGCTGGTCAAATCTTCAGCCGTTGCTTGCGCAACATTTTTCACAATCTCCGCGTTACCTGTAGCTCCAAGGCCAATCATGTGGGGGAAGACGGTCATTCCCAGTACGTGCGCATTTCCGTGTATCGCATCGGAGCCATAGAGGAGGGGAATGCCGATTCTCGACGCGCTCGCTTTAGCCTGGTACCCATCAATCATCTCTCTCCAACCCGCGGGAGTATTTTCACTTGGTTTAGAGCCGGAGCCACTCAAGAGGGCGCCGATGTGGTATGAGGCGATATCGCTCGTTTCCGCGATGCTGTTTTTTTCAACGAGTGTCATCTGTCCAATTTTTTCTTCGAGTGTCATGTATGACAGAAGGTCCGCAACACGAGCTTCAATTGGTTGTGTTGTGTCTACATACAGGGGTGTTTCGGCAATAGGCAAGGCCATAAAAGGTTTAGTATCGAAATAGTCTGTTTGGATAAACACAAAAAAACCGCCGAAGAGAATCGGGAGGGGAAGTAGAAAAAGCAGTGCTCTTACCCATTTCGTGTGTACGTTCACCCCCATAGTATACATCCGAAGAGTGGCGAATCGGAGCATTACTGTGATTTGTCCGTGTTGCGACAAACAAAGGGCCACCTTTTGTATTCAGTGGACAGGGAAGAGTTCTATATGCTCTCTCCGTGTATCTCCTTGAGGTACTGCTGGTATCGGGCGTCGGTGAGCTGTAATTTGTAGTTGAGACGGGTAAAGACGATTTTATATGCTTTGCCATACGTACCGCGTACTATAGCGTGAATCTGGAAGGTTGCGGTTTTGCCTGCCGGTATTTTTGCGAAGAGCAGGGTCCCCACGGTGACCTGCGTCACTCCATCGCCACGAACTTTGATGTCTGCGGTCGCAATCGAGCCCGGAGCCGTGCCCTCTATCTGGTACATGAAACCGGCAGTCTTTTTGCCCGAAGCAATGGAGAGGGGAATAAATACCGTCTCTTCCTTTGCTGATATATCTACTTCAATATAAAAATTCCCCAGTACTTTATCCTTCTCATCTTCAAGTCTGATCCTTTTGGGACGCGCTTGTTTCTTTTTTACCTTCACCTCGATGTACGCATCTTTGCCCTCGAGCTTCTGTGCTCGTACCAATTGCTCTTGGAGTACCTTCACCTCCGCACTCAGTCCTTTAATACGTCTTTTATCCTCCGCAGATATTTTTTGCATATGATAATTATAAAATACGGGGTGAGGGCTTTTTTCGAGGCGTGAGGATAACGCAGAAGAAGCGGGAATTTCGGAAAATCTACAGACTTTCCTTAAGGGCATACACATGTTATTCTCAAACAGTCTTTTGAAAAGGAGGTTCTTTAGTATGAAACGAAAAAACTTTGCCCGCATAATTGCCGAGATTTTTGCAGATGTCTGGTCTGGGCTCGTGGTGTTCACGGTCGTCTCCTATCAAGAATGGCGGTGTGAACGTGCACGGAAGTACCTGTTGCGCCACGATAGGGACTATCGCAATCAACACGTAGGTGAGGAGATTGTTCGCAGGCGTGCAATTCTTTACAGGAAAGGAGTGTCACCAATGGACGCCTCGATTCCTGATCGATTCACCATGGAACGTGAGCTTCCGCCCATGGCGTGGCCAAACAAGAGCAGTACCTTTCTGTGACGGCCTCAGTGTCCTCGTACCCCAAAGCCCCATCACACGATGGGGCTTTAACATTGTAATTTGTATAAATTTTTATGACGAGAGGAATTTCTACTTAAACAACTGAGCGTGGTTTCCAATACTCACCAACGTTAATATGAGTACCCCATCATCTATCTGGTACAGGAGTAGGATATCAGTCGCGAGGTGACATTCTCTAAAATTTTTTAAATTCCCCGTGAGCTTATGGTCTCGATACTTTTCACTCAATGTATTGCCCGAGGCGAGTGTTTTAATGACTTCTGCAAATATTTCTCTCTTAAATTCTTTCAGACGCTTAACTCTCTTATAGGCGGTCTTGAAACGTTTTGTCCTCACTATCACGTACACCATACTCTATGTCTCCAAATCTTTCATGAGTGCATCAACCGTAGCGAAGCGCTTCGTCGAATTTTTTGCCATTTCTGTTTCAAGCAGTAGAGCTCGCTCTTGAGCGAGAGTGAAACCATTTTCCGTCAGCAAATCGAGAGGTATTCCTTTACGGTGTACTACATTTGTTAAAAACAGCTTAACCGCACTCGACATATCAATACCGAGCTCATCGAGGGTCTCTCGTGCGGCTTTCTTGGTTTTTGAGTCAATCCTAATTTGGATAGTGTCTTGCGTATTCATATCACCATTATATAAAGTGTATTGACATTGTCAATACAATCATTTTATGAATAGAGGAAAACTTTCGCGATGAGAGTTTTTGAACAAGCTGGGGCTAGGGGATGATGTCGAGACTACTGTTTCTCAACAATCTTTTTAAGTTCAGTGATAACTGCTTTTTCCCAGGCTTTCATCGCGTACCACTTGATAAGTGGTGTTGCAACAACACGAAGCCATTTTTTGTGGATGGTGACTTGATAGGTGTAGTCAATCAATGTCCCATCGGGGTGTTCGGAAAGTAACAGTGCTTCATGTCCCGATGTACCGAACTGGTAGCTGTCATTGTCCGAAATAAATCCTTTCATTGGAATGATATGAGTCTTCATTTTCACCTGAAATTTTTTACCGAATGATTTTACGGTTGCCTCCATTTCCAAATTATCTCCGTCACGTGTATTAATCAGTACAGACTCAGCGACTTTCGGAAAATACTTTGGCAATTTTTCAAAATCAGTCATTATTCTGAACACCTCAGCTGTGGGAGCTTTTATAATCCATTGTTTATGGAGTGTAATCTCTTTCATACGATTGATTTTACCACATCGGTTTGCTATCAGAGAAAGATTAAACTTTTAGTTCAAGCAGAAATAGAGAACAGAAACTACATTAATTTTGAATGTGCTTATTGGCTATGCAGGGAAGTGTTGGAACTTTTGGTACATAAAGAAACCGCCTTTCTACGGTTTCGTTGAAAGGCGGTCAAAACTCTCGTCTGTGTTTCCAAATTCCCCAAACAGTAACGAGAAGTTGAAATGGTCCAAGTAGGGCAGTGAAGAACGTTTCAAATACGTCATGCCATCCAGTGCTGAAAGTTCGGTGGAAAAGAGACCCGTTATGAACAAGTAGTGGTATGCGTGACACAAAACCCGCGAGATACCACCATGCAAAATTCACGAGTACGTATATGGCATGAAATGCAAGATACTGATAGATTTTGTACGAAATCACCGCAGAGATAAAAAATGTCAATCCTGACAAGAAAAACATTTTTTTCCTCATAAAACTGCGTTTATCAGCTGGGTACACGTCTTTCCCGCGGATAAGCATCAGTAAGAATCCTCCTCCCAAAAAAGTAAACAGGACTCCCAGAATAAGACAGCCGAGAAGCAGATAGTCGATCATCACAAGCTCCAGTAGTTTTTCTGGTTGGAGAGTACAATATTTAAATTATTGTGTCAAATTTTACAGCCGTCCTTAAAGAAAAGTGTCCCCACTGTTTTTTTTGGATGATGTTAGGCTTTTATAGACAAAATTCTGTGCTTAACCAAAAATGAATTTTTTAAATTTTTCTTTTACAAGCAGTATGCTCTTGTATTTAAAAATTAAAAATACATACGCGGGCACTGTAATCCACCAGAATATTGCTGGAAGTGTAAGAAGAATAATTTTCGTTAGAAGCGATCCTGAAGAATTTAGAACAGTGTCTAGCTGTCTGGTATCGTAACTTTGTTCTTTGCCCTATCGATTTTAAAATAAATCCAACAAGGAGTACTGGTAGATAGATTAAAATATAAACGTTGCAGTTAAGAAAAACCGGCAATTCCAAGAAGGAACGGCCGGTTTTAACTAGAATAAAATTTTCTAGATATTAGTTGATCGAAGGAACATGACTTGGTACAAGATTTGGGTATGTCATGCAAATGAAGTCACGATGTCCAAATAGTATTTTCTCATCGGGTGGCAGATTTTGAAGTGAAGGAACTCTCACTATCTTCGTTTTCCCTGGTTCACCCCGAGCATTACTACTGTCTGATATACACCCCATAACGATCGAGACTTTAACCCCACGTGGGTCACGATCTGGTCTTGAGAGGATGCCGAGATAATGAAGAAGGTCGGCTTTACAGCCGGTCTCCTCCATTAGTTCACGCTTTGCTGCCGTAATCGGACTTTCATCCTCAATGCGACCACCCGGCATGGCAATTCCTTCGGGATAGTTGAGTCGCTCAATCAAGATTAGTTCTTTATCCCTAGAATCAATGGTCATCATGTCAACGCAGTATTCAACTTCTGCGTATGGCACGTCATTGATGATGGAGATTTCGGAAGTAACCATGTAGTTGAGTAGTTTTGACCGACCTTCAAGAAAAGGAATTTCGATGGCAAACGCTAGCCCGGCAACTATTCCACCGACTCGTTCGACGAGCTCTACCGCTGCTGCAGCTGTGCCACCGGTAGCTAAGACGTCGTCGACAACCAGAACTCGCTTTCCCTTCATTACTTGCGAGTCCTGAATTTCAACCACGTCTTTATCGCGATATTCCAAGCCGTATTCAACTGAATGAACTGGCCCTGGCAGTTTTCCTGCCTTGCGAATCAGTTTGATACCGACTTTTCCCCCAAGAGCGCAAGCGATTGCTCCGCCGAGGAGAAAACCGCGAGCGTCCAAGCAGACAATAAAATCAATCGCTTGTTTTTTGTAGCGGTTGGTCATAGTGTCTATGAGCAAATTCCACATGTCGCCGTTTTCAGTAATGGATTCAAAATCCCAGAAGGTGACGTTATGTGTATCAAACGAGCGCAGTTTTGAAGCGATGTCCTTCATGGTAATCATTTTGGTAATCCTTCCGTAATGAGTTTGCTAACACTTCCATCGCACGTTACGTGTTGGAAGATGACGTGGGCCAAGTAAGGATGAAGTGGTAGAACAGTCAACCAATCATGAGGCTCGGTGATTAGTGAGTCAGTAACGACTATCTCAGCGCCAGCTTCAACCAACTTTTCGTAGGCCGTGGTTCCGTCTTTTGGGCTGAAAACAGGGTGTGAGGCCGAGGCCATCACTGACTTTGCGCCATGTTGGTACAAAGCTTGGATTGCCTTGACTAGGGTGCCACCAGTATCGATCATATCGTCGTTGATTATGCACGTCTTTCCGAAAACAGTAGCCCCGATAATGTTGTGAATTTCAACACCATTTCTGTCACGTTCCTTTTCGAGAATAGAAACTTTGACATCTGAGCCGATATCTGCCGCCAACTTGCGAACCCGTTTGGCACTCCCAAAGTCTGGTGCAACTGCGACTAAATTATTGAGTCCACCTGCAAACCGTTCTTTCGCCCAGGAAGAGAATACAACTCGTCCTGGCAAATTGTCGACCGGAATGGTAAACACTGCTTGAAGCTGGTCGGCGTGCATATCGATTGTTATTAACCGTTTGACGCTGGAGCACTGTTCAATCGAGCGAATCAGACGAGCTGCCGAAATTGGTACTCGTGGTTCATCTTTACGGTCTTGCCTAAGATATGGCAGGTAGGGAACAACGGGAGTGATTCTTTCCGCACCAGCCAGATGCAAAGCATCAATGGTGAGTAAAAAGTTCCAGATATCTTCGTTTGGCTTTCCGTTAAAGTCAAAGAAAATAAAAACTTCTTTCCGGCTAACGTTTTCTATTATTTTCGGTTTGACTTCACCGCTCGGGAATCGAATCATCTCAACACGACTGAGAGTAATTGAGTTGACCCCAAGTGACTCAAGCTTCTTAGATGCACTACGGGCCATTGTCTCCATGTTGTCGGTGTAAGCGATAACAATACTGTTACTGTTTGAATGAGTAAACATGTCAACCTCTCTCTTTAGTTGTAAAGGAACTGCCGAGAGTTAATGTACTAGAAAATGTAAATTAAAACTAAAAAAGAGGGCATTTACGTATCAATACTGTAACAATATGTCAAATAATCTTTACTTTTAAATAAATATAATGTACTATAATTAGTACATATGAATGATTTAAAATCAGTACTAAAAACCTTCTTAGTAAAAGAAGAAGCCGTGGTTATATTTCTGTACTTGTTGGAAAGAGGAGAGCAGGGAATTCAAGATATCGCTCGAGGAACAAACTTACATCGTCCGAAGGTATATGAGGTGCTTGAAGGTTTGCTCGGCGGGGGTTATGTTGAAATAACTAAAGTTGGTAGGCGTTTGCATTACAAAGCGGTCCAACCATATGTTTTGTTAGAAAAAGTAAAATCTATAGAAAGTGATGTTCATAGATTACTGCCTGAATTACAAAAAATTAAAGATAAGCTGACCAAAGGAATTAGTATGGAAGTTTTACGGGGAGAAACTGGACTGGCGGCCTGCTTCCTCGATGTCGTGATGTACCTAAATAAAGGTGATATTTTTTATCGGATTAGTTCTGCTAAAGATCAGCAGTATGTTGACTCAGTCGTGCCAAAACAATATCGTCCAATTCGTGATAGTAAACAGCTTGAGCGACGGGTGATAACGAGCCGGTATGTTGGAGAACAAAAGAAAGCCCGCTTAGAACGCTCTATTAGATATTTTGACGAGAAAGATGAATTGTTTGAACACAATGTAATTCAATTCATTTATGGCGATAAGATTTCATTGTTAGACTTCAACTCTTTGACTGGGACAATTATTAAAAATAAAGCCATAGCCGATTTCCAGAAAAGCATTTTTCTGACTTTATATAACAGGCTCGAACGCTAGTTTGTGATAATAAAATTTGCACAATCAATTTTACTTAGTCTTCATATGATTCATATGAAAATGCTCTGGCAAATTTAAGGTTTGTGGCTATTGTTGTTTGCGTTGCGCTGTTTGTTTTATTAATGGAAAACTATGTGCTTTGGTCAGTCTTCTTAACAAGTTGGGGCTAGGGGATGATGTGAGGACTTTCTTGTTCGATAAATACCAAAAAGCATTTGATGCATTAAATCTTGATTTAGACGCCAACAGGGTTAAAAGGTATATCAGACCCAGAGAGCAAAACTCACTAAGGTTTTGTTTTTATTTTACCGGTGGTTGTATCGGTGTCGGCGTAAGATTTGAGTCGATATGATACGTAACAGGAATAATTTGTGGCTTTCCACCAACTATCTTAATTTCACGACATGCTGCTTCAATCAGATCCTTAAATGGAGTTCCGGTACCTGATAACTCGCACTCAGTATTTGGTTCAGCACTACCTTCACCAGTTAGGTTTACACGGTAACCATCTTTTGAAAGTACACCTTTTTGATAAGTAATGCCCATTTGTTGCATCGCCACTCTTGCATACGGAGTTATTTTAAGTCTAAATTCTCCATGTGATGTTGTAATCTTTTCCGAAATCGGCATTTCATTACGAGCATTTTGTCTTTCAAGTTCATTTAAAAATGATGCTCCGCTGACACCTTTGAGTGCTTCAGTTACTTGAGCATCTGGCGTTTTCCCACTATTTTCTGGAAGATAGATAGTCCCCCGATCAGTGAAAATCCCAAGCCTCATGCCTTGCTTAAATTGAATTTCTTTGACTCCCATTTGTTTAAGGTCCACAGTTAGTCTAGCTGCTTCAGGCGAATCAATTTTTAGCGTATTTGTACCTCCTGCCTCTGCCTGTGAAGGAAGTCCTGTGATGAGTGCGGCAGCAAGAGCCAAGGAACCAATTGTTCTAGTAACGCCTGTTTCTCCTTCTTTCTTTCTGTGACCATCAGGCCCCGTATCGCCAGATGTTGCTGAAGACATTCTCTGTTCAAATGACATAAAATGACATTAAATTATTCATAATAGCTTTGTCATTGTAACACAAAAGAATTTAACAATTTAAGTATTCTGATTACCGATTACCACAATTACCATGTAATTTTCTACTCGTTATAACGGCTCTTTTACATATAGGTCGATGTGTATATTCGCTAATGATTCAAAATAATATGGATGATATAAAATTAAAGGATGCGGCGGCTCAGGAAGCAGATGAAGCGGTAGAAACGAGTGAAAGTCTTGCAGAAGAAGTGCACCAGAAGGCTGCCGAAACGCACGTTTCTGCAGCCGAAGAACACATCGAAATTGCAAAAGATCTTCAAGAAAAGAAGCCTGGATAAGCTATGCAGGCACAAGAACAAAAATGAAGCAGTCACACTGCTTCATTTTTGCTTCTTATCCCGGTTACTCGATTACTGGAGTAGGGGATGATGTGAGAACTTTTTTGGCACAAACTAATTGACTTTTTATATTAAATGTGCTATATTCTAGGGGTAAGTTCATCAACCAGCCATTGTAAGGAGACCCCATGAGCATCGAAGAGACTTTCGTTGTTGCCCAATGCCAGGACCAGGTCGAACTCGTTTCTGGAAACTTTTTCAATACCCAAGTCGGTGAATACTTCGGTCGAGATCCAATGTTCAACGATTCGAGACTCTGGAAAGTGATCAAGATTCCGACCCGTGAACAGCAACAGCTGCTCCACAGCCTCAGTGTCGTTATGGGTATGCGGGAATTCCAGAAATTCGTGCGCATTTTCGACATCAAGGTCAATGGAAACTCTCTGCTTTAGGCGAGAGTACTACCCCACATTTGTGGGGTAGTTTAATTATCTCTAAAAACCTCCGGCTTCAGCCGGAGGTTTTTAGAGATAAGAAACAACCCGCCGAGACGGGTTGTTGATGACTAACTACTTAACAGTAATAGATATGATTTTATGTGGAGTTGTACCATAGAATTTCCACTCATTCATTTCATAAAATAGAAAATCGTCTTCATTCGGTGGTTCAAAGTGAACACTAGACAAATTCTTATTTATTCTGTGAATACTACCCACTCTTGCTTCAAAGGAAGAAGTGAAACTCTTCCGTTCAAGAAACTCAGGTACGACATACTCAACCTCGAGTACATCCCCTATTTTCAAACCATTTGGAGGACATGTTGACATCGCTCTTCTCCTAGGAACAATTTGTTATACGATACAACAAACTTAGCTTTTTGTCGAGCTGGCAGTTTGGTACGAAGTTGGAACATATTTAAATGAAAACGCCCCAACTTTCTAATGGATGAGGTCGTTGGCTTGCCGTTAGGCGCGGCGAAGTGCAAGCGTCTGCTTGCGTACATTTCGAATGAACTGGCGGACTTCCCAAGCATCGATGTCCCCCTCGGTCACGCTCATTGGCCCCATAGGGTCTTTGCTGAACTGGTGAAGGGCGGGAATCGTTTGCTTCAGCGCCTTGTACATCCTGATGTAGTAGCGGCGCTTCCCCCATCGCCCCATCTGTTCCAGGAACAATCCCAGCATCATCACCCTCAAAATGCTTCCTTGGGCACCGATAAAGCCGGCAGTAGGTGTGTCTTGTCTCATGTGAGCTCCTTGTGTAAAAGACACCGCATATTACACCTAAAAAGGTAAGATTGTCGAGCTGACCGCCTGGGACGATGTTGGGACTTTTTTACAACAAAATCGTATTAAATCCCAATTGCACGTTCATCATCTTTAAAATACTCATCGCAAAATTCACAAAGGTGCTTACTGTGATTAAATGTAGCAAATTTTTCTCTATCAATGTGTTTTTTACCACAAATTTTGTGAATGATAGTTTTATATACTAAGTTTATCGTATCCTTAGGGTCAATTTCAATACGCATGCCGGTGTCATAGTCGAATTCTTTTTTATCCAATCCTCTATTCATCATTAATAAAGTATATCAAATTTTGGATTCAACTATCAAATTAATTGTACGTTGAAAAATAAAGCTTAAATATTGAGCTGGGGTACAAGGAGTTTCGGTTCTTACAGAACCTGTTCGGGTTCTATGATATTTTTCGTAACCTCAAAATATCGAGAACCCCTTCGAATCCTTGACGCACAGTGTCCCACACTGTGCTTACCTCCAGCTTGTAACAGAAAACACTACTTTCTAGACCGAAAGTAGTGTTTTCTTAACAAGCTGGGGTACAAGGATTCGAACCTCGATACTCAGGACCAAAACCTGATGTCCTACCATTAGACGATACCCCAATATATTTGATTTAACTTTTTTTGTTCCGCCCGCGCGGAGCGCGGGCGGTTTCAATCATTACATACTTTTATATATTGTCCAGAAGGATGTTCAGAAATGTATATTATTCCATGAGCACCCCCATGAGTTCATTTATTTTTTCTTTTGCCCGAGGGTTCGTGGTAATTGTAATTGCAGTAATTAATTCCTGCATTAAAAAATCTCGGCGCTCCGCAGAATATAAATCCCTATCGAGTTCTTCTTGGACAAGAAAGATAATATCATCAACTCGCTGTTCTGTTGGAAATCGTTCTCCCAT
>CAYRMF010000012.1:0-10855 GCA_964425475.1 uncultured Candidatus Saccharibacteria bacterium
ATGGGAATGTATATTGTGCTCGATATCGTCATCAATCACACCGCTGATAATTGGGCGTACGAGAACGATGCGAAGCCGGAGTTTAGAGGAGACGGCACGAGGTATCCGTTTGGCTTCTGGCGAGCCGACCATGCCACAGAGCAGTTCGGGCCCGATGACGCGGTCTGGCCGGCGGAGCT
This sequence comes from uncultured Candidatus Saccharibacteria bacterium, assembly GCA_964425475.1. Classification (GTDB taxonomy): domain Bacteria; phylum Patescibacteriota; class Minisyncoccia; order Phycocordibacterales; family UBA918; genus Damh-18. Next base: position 180 of record CAYRMF010000012.1, read on the forward strand.
CCATGACCCCGACTGCTATACGCGTCGTGGCGCTATCACTAATTGGAATGATCCGAGGCAGGCAGTGTATGGAGATTTTCTTGACCTCAAAGACCTTGACCTCAGCTACCCGCCCACTCTTGAAGCACTGATTTCTATTTATAAATACTGGATTGCGGAGCTCGACATCGATGGCTACCGTGTTGATACGGTAAAGCACGTTGAAAATCAGGCTTCGGTAAAATTTTTTAATAGTATACGAGAGTACGCAGAGAGTATTGGAAAACAAAATTTTTTAATATTCGGTGAGATTGTCGATTCGGACAAGATGATAGCAACGTATGTCGGCAATCAAACCGTAAACGGCGAACGCATCCAAGCGCTTGATGCATCGCTCGATTTTCCATTGTATTTTATACTCGATGAAATTATCAAAGGGAGATTGAGTCCAGCCGAGTTGCGCAATCGCTATGACGCTCTCCGTGCAACCTATGCCCAGACGAATGGAGGCAACGCGCTCGTCACCTTCATCGACAACCACGACCAAGTCAATCGCCAGTATCGGAGATTTTTGCATGACGCTAATAATGAACAACAGGCGGTTCTCGGTGTTGGATACCTGCTCACCTCCATTGGTATTCCCACAATCTACTACGGCACTGAGCAAGGTTTTAATGGTGGCGGAAGTACCGGTGATTACCATGATAATCTCATTCGTGAATGTATGTTTGGTGGTCGGTGGGGTGCGTTTGGTGTGCGACATCGACAGTACTTCAATCGGTGGCATCGACTCTACAAAAAAATAGCTCAGATTGCCAGTGTCCGCGCCTCTGAACCAGCCCTGCGATACGGCAGATTATACTTTCGCGAAGTGTCCGAAAATAATATCGATTACGCGTATCCCGAAACAGGTAAAGGGATGATTGTATACTCGCGAATCCTCGATGACGTTGAAATTGTAGTTGCCTTGAACCTTCAAGATAAAGAGTACTCGAACGCAATCATCGTAGACGGAACACTCACCCCACCGGGGACCGCGATGCAAAATCTACTCGACAAAGAAAAACAGTTTCTCACCGTCACTGACGCAGGTCGAACCGTGCTGTCATTGACCTTAGACCCATACGAAATCGCAATTTTAAAGAAGTCTGAATAAAACATCCATCCGCGGTGTACCGGTGTCGCAAGCCAATGAGCATTATGCGGGCAGTTAAAACACTCCGAGGGAGTGTTTTAAAGGTGTTTGCTAACATAAGATAGGACATGATATTGAGTCATTATTGTCTCTTTCTTCATCTCTTTCATAAGACTTATTAAATTTGACACCGAAATGCAGAGGACTTTCCTTTTGTGTAAAAATAGTGTTAACTATGAAACAGAACAGCACATCGCTCGTTCATCACCGTAAAGGAATCCCCGTGGCTAAAAGAATACTCAGAGCAGTTGTCCTTTGTTCAGGGAGCGCGAGTTCCCTTCAATACCTTCTCGGGCATGACACCTCGTATGGGAAGGTATACGAAGTTGTGGGCCTCTTCTCCAACGTCACTGATGCGAGCGGGCTTACCTTCGCCCAGGACCATAGCATCCCCACAGACGTAATCGACTTCAAGGATTGGCGAGAAAAAGCCGGCGTTCCCAGAGCTGACCTCAAAGGTCGCGAACCCTACTTCGCTCAAGTGACTCGGATAATTCGAGAATGGAACCCTGACTTCATCATCATGTCTGGGTTCGATGTCCTCATCACCGACCCGCTTCTCAACGAATACTCGGGGAAAATGCTCAATGTCCATCCGGCATTCCTCAGTATCCTGAACGACGACGGTTCCCGACGATACACCGGTAATGGTGTCGTCGCTCGTGCGATGGAGGCCGGAGACCCAACCGGTTCAACGATACATCTGGTCACTAAAGAGACTGATGGGGGGCCCATCGTCTTCGAGTCTTCTTCCCTTCCATACGAACCGGGTGACGACCCGAAGCTTCACCAGGAAAAAATGAAGACATCGTGTGACGGTCCCGCGTATAAGCGAGCACTCCAAGTACTCTTTTCTGAAGGATGGCCTAGTAAGCCGTGGTAAGAGTGACCAACCGCCGACACCCGTCGGAAGAAAGGACCCCGTCCCGACTTCCCCACTGGTTCGGCGGTCTTTCTTTTTTATATACCGAAGATTTTTTCCTACCGCATGAAAAATTGACAAAAAACGACAAGTGTTATATATTTTTGTTTGCTTCAACTACCTATGTGAGGTAAAAAATGTACATGATTAATTTCGATGGCGAGGTTACGGGGCCGCGAGTCGAGTTGCTCCTTGAGGTGCTCAATCACAATTACGGCACGAGCTGCGTACTGATCAATTCACCAGGTGGCACCTTTGAATTTTTTTCCCGCATTGCACCTCCTCTTGCACGTTCAGGATTCGTGTCAGTCGGTCTCAGAGTTGCGTCAGCCGCCGTTATCTTGCAACTGCTTGGAAGAGAGCGTTTGGCATTGCCAGAATCAACTTTCTTTTTCCATCAAGTTCAAACTATTCTCGGCCAGCGCAACGAGGTGACAGTGTGTGATCTCGAATATGCCGAAGAAATAGAACGCGAATTGAGTCGTCGCTGGCAACTACCTCAAGGTGATTTCATCAAGCGCTGGCACGATCAACTCTTGCGCGGTCAAGCTTGGATGCTTAGATTCATCTCGGAGCAAACCGGTCTCCCTCAAGCACTGTTCGTCAAACTGATGCGCGACAATGTCACGCTTTCTGCACGCGAAGCCGTCCAATATGGCATAGTGCATCGGGTTATCTCGGAGGATGAATTGCAGGAGCTGATGTCACGGTAAAGTTGCCGGATGGGTATTATCCACACCCTGAAACCAAGCCATCCAACGATTCCATCACCGAAACCGAAAAGTACCAAACCACCGAAAGCCATCGCGCGTCGGTGGTTTTCTTTTTATATCACCGAGTTTCAATCTCTCTATTTTCACACAACCCTAAATCTCACACATCTCAAGTTTCCGTCCTACCGCTTCCCTGTTTTTACTCTGAGTGCGTTGCCCAATTTCGTTTTCAATTGATTCTCGTATTCTTCCATTTCTAAATTGTGCAACACTCCCAGAGAAGAAGCTTTCCTTTTGCCCATGACTCATACTTACCGTGTGGACAAAAGAAGCATATACTTACCTATATGAATCGTGCTTCTAAAAAGCGAGTGTCACGCGCACTTTCCATGGTGGCTATTTTTCTTTTCACGCTCGCAATTGGCTACGTGCTCTGGCTTTTTTATGTGAATGAAACGGCCGAACGCGAAACCACTCCACCCGGTGTGGTATCCGTGATTACTCCCACATCATCACCAGAAACAACTCCACCGATAGTGACGAAACAAATTGAAATTCCAGAACCGACAAAACTGTTTCCCTTTATTGTCATCAAAAACAGTTGTGATGCGCATTATGTGGGCGAGTGCGTACGCGTGCGAAGTGGCCCCGGACTCTCCTACCCAGTAGTGACGAGGCTCCGAAACGGCGTCCTCCTCATGGTTAGTACCACAACCGTCGAGGGAGACACTCACACGTGGTACCACATCACCTTTGATGAAGTACTCAAGTACCCAGAACGTGTCGTGGGTGAATGGTGGGTAGCGTCAGATTACGCAGACACCTTTGAAAATGAGGGTAACAGAACCATCTGGGAGAACGAGCACGCCTCAACGAGCAAGTACATCATCATCGATCGCAGTGAGCAAAAACTGTACGCGTACGACAGTGACACACTCTTTATGGAGACGAGTATTTCAACAGGACTCGAGCTCTCCCCTACCCCCCGTGGCACATTTTCAGTATTCAAGATGACTCCCACACGGTACATGCAAGGCCCGCTTCCCGGGTACACCGATGTCTACGATTTGCCTGGTGTGCCGTGGAATCTCTACTTCACCGACGAGGGCGCCGTCATCCACGGCGCGTACTGGCACACGAGCTTTGGCTCACGCTACTCGCATGGGTGTGTGAACCTACTCCCCACCGATGCAGAGAAACTCTATGCATGGGCAGAACTCGGTATGAAGGTAACGGTGCGTGACTAAATAAAATAAGACCACGCAAACTGTATTGTTGGCAAGGGTACCCACACGGTACAATGTTAGCGTTTTGCTGAATACAAAGTTCATTATCGGTGTTGTGTGTACGTGCGCGATTTTCCTCGCGCTCGGTCAGATACCGGGCACCACGATTACCTACAGTGCTCCGGTACCGATAGTCACGCTGAGTGCCGATACCCCTCTTACAACTGAGGCGCCTATCCCCCTACCCGAAACCGACTTAGAAACGGATACGTCTGAAGAAGAACCATCTTCTGCACTTGCGACAGTACCCGAAACCACCCCTCCTCCGGAAGCAGTCGCTGAAGCGCACGAAGCAACCGAAGAGAAAGACATCGTGGATACACACGCGCACATTTTTTCCGTCCCCTTCTACTCTCAGCTCACCGACATATCCGCACCCGAGTGGAAGAAAATCGGCTGTGGCATAGCGAGCTTAGCAATGCTCATTGAATTTCATAAACCCAACACACTCACCTCGGTCGACACACTCCTCCAAGAAGGTATCGACGCGGATGCGTACACGAGTGCGGGATGGACCTACGCAGGCCTCATTGGAGTCTCACACAAATACGGGCTCGATGGTACGACGCGGGACTTCGGTGGCTCGAGCATGGATGTCGCATTTGGTGCATTTGAGAAAGCACTTGCGAAAGGACCCGTGATGGCATCGGTACACTACACCTTCACCCCCACCAATCCCATACCGCACTTGGTGATTGTGAATGGTATTGAGGGCGACACGCTCTACTACAACGACCCTGCGGAAAAATCGGGCAATGGCTCTATTCCCGTGTCACAATTTAAATCATCGTGGAAGAAACGGTACATCGAATTCTACAAAAATTCATAAATGATAAAAACAAGTACCAGAAAATCTGATACTATTTTAAATCCAATACCCCTCATCCGTATTCGTATAATGACTTTAGACAAAGATGAATGTCCCCGAGTTTTTCATTGAGCCATACACTAGCCAACCGACCGCCGACACCTCAGGGAAGAAGGGACCCGTCCCGACTTCCCCACTTGGTTCGGCGGTTTTTTATCACACACAAGTTTCAAACTGCCTCTTTGATGTATTTACATATGTGTATATATGTGTCATTATAGACACAGTGACCTGTTTCGACAGGTCTTGTGCGTTCACCCTTTACGGGTGGGCTTTGATAAACTCCAGAATCCCTAAACGGGAAGGAGAAAATGATGTCTAAGAATCAAGAAGGTCCCAACGCGATGGCGTTCTACCACGACAAAGGCTTCGTGCCCGGGTTCAAGCAGGCGTCACAATACGCTGGTGAGTCGGGTCGCATCGCGACCATGCTGGACTGGGTGGATGCACGACTTGCAACCCCGCCCAATGAAAAACTTGACTACTATAATTCGTTCAACCCCACCCCTTGGGACACGTACTACACCACCATGTCTGCCGAGTACGTCGGCATAAGCACGGGTGGTACCAAAATCCTGATCGTCGCACACGGCGTTGGCCCTATGGCAACACTCGATGGCGTCGTGGAGGCGTATCGGTATCAGTACGCCGACAAGACTCGTCGGACTAATGGCGGTCGCATTTCCATTGAGGAGTTTCGGAAGCTTGAGAACGGTGGGTACGGAAACGTAGATATCGTCGATCTTGAGGCATACTGTCGCCAGCGGGAGTATCCATTCATACAGGCACTTCGCTACTGTGATGCGTGCGATGATCCTGTACTCAAGGCTCGCCTTGGTCCTAGGGCACACGAATACATACTTCGACATGCAGCATATGGTGTGTCATATCATATTGAAAAAGATCGTGTCCTAATTCTAAACCCCTACATCATTAGTCTTGGGGGACCAGGTGAGTACTGGGTCGAGGGTATCGTACCCGAAGAAGGCCTGGCGTATGCCCACTTACTGAGTGTTGGAGGAGTTTCAAACTCGCATATCAGCGGGGATGAAAACCGTGTATCCAGCTGGGTGTCGAATATTGATACTCATAACTGGTATGACGGCACTCGTCTCATCGGAGTTTGCGGTGACTCGGTTGCCAATATCAGCATGGGACCTGATCCATACCGACTGCTTCGGCAGCACTGGCACGAGGTCATGGTGTCAACAGGCAACAAGCGTCCGCTACCTGGCAATTTCTACACACTGACGCAGCTACCCGACGGCACATGGTTCACAGAAGACCACAAGCCTGGTGGTGCTATGGACAACGGTCGACCCGAGTATCTGGTGACCTCGATCAAACCAATCGGTGAACCCGTTCCCTTTTACACGCCCGTCAGGCACTATTATGGTTTCTTCAAGTATGCAAAGTCTGAGGTGCGACGCGTAGTAGGTCCACTCGGTGGCAACGCGTACGCACTTGTGGGCGAGCCAACCAATATCTGGAAGGGTGGCAATCCTGTCGAACAGACATGTCTGGTACAGCCATACCATGTCGAGATTGATCCCACGAGACGGCTAATGTGGCAGGACGAACTCGCTAACAACTTCGAGCTGATGATGGAACTCATGAGAAAGACAAAGTAAGACTGCACTAAAAGTGCAGTACCTAGAAGGGGTAGTTTCGGCTACCCCTTTTTTCTATATCCTTCCTATGTGCATGCAGTCCCGAACTACGATACTGACTCGAAGTTGCCCCGCGCAGTCATGTGTCTATGATTGCTTAATTTCAGGAATATTTATTAGCAGGAGCTAGGATTTTTGTATGCATAACAAAACCCCGGTTTCCAGCCGGGGTTTCTATAAATCAACGATTGAAAGGACGTTTCCCTCAGGAACCCGAGGGTTTCTCGGTGACGGTAACGTGTGTACCCTCGCTCACCGGTGTATCGAGTTTGACGGGCTTTCCGTCAATCCGAACCATCATCTTGTCGGTGATGAGAGCGATGTTGCCCGCTCTGAGGACATCAGCAACGGTCACCGTTGCTTCGACGGTGAGATCCGTGGTCACTTGATCTCCAACTGCAGGAACCACACTCAGTTTTACGTTGAATCCCATCTTCACTTCCTCCGTCTGTCAAAATTACAACTGTACTTCACTCGGAACTTCACTCTTACCTGCGTGACACCGCTTCCGTTCGTCGAAATTCCACGACCGTGCCACGGTAGCCAGCACAGATGCTGACACAGCAAGTGAGGTGAACACTATACCGTGATGACCGCATGTTTGTCGAGTCGCCTCCTCATCTGGGTAGAGAACGCTTTCGTAATAGGAGATGTCTTCCTGTCTCCGTGGGGAAACTGCATGTACCTCAAAGTACGTCCCTGCGGTCCGCGTATCGATGAAGAGATCAACACTGAATTGCCCTCTCACCTGTTCCCAGATCATTTTCCGCACAGACATTTTGTCGACACATGCGATGACGGTCGCCCGACGCAATGCTTCGCCGTTGTAGAAGTTTGGATTGGTCTGTATGGTCACTCCCGTCAGTTGCCCGACAATTTCAGCGAGCGCATCGACCTTACGGCGACAGCAATCGCTCGTCCGATACAGGGACATTGGCACATTATGAGATGCCACCGTATCCCCGTCGATGACGGTGATGTTGGTGACCCCCATCTTTGCGAGTCCAAAGGTGACATAACTCCCAATCGACCCCACGCCGATGACAATCACTGGACGAGCTTGCATGGGATTAAACAGACCTGCTTGATGTGAAAAGTTTGTCACTGTCTCCTCCTTTCTTCTCCATACTCAGCTCCATCCGGGTCACATTCAATAACAGCAAATGCGAGGCTCAGGTCGGAAAGAGCCCCTTGATCAACAACATCGGCGAGAGGCCACTCTTCGAGTCTTGCCTCAGCAAGACCGGCATCGTAACCCTCACCGAGCCAATCGAGCACGAGGAGCGAGATTTCGACCTCCGTTCCGTAGACGATGAGCCATTCCACTTCTTGGGTGATATTTCCAAAGCACACACTCCCCGACTGACCGATGTGCGGATGGGGTATGCGCTTCGGGTGGGTAAGGTACTTTGACCAAATCCACACACCTTCAAACACTGAAACTCTGACGACAAACCTCCCAACATTTCTGATTCCTCCATTTCCACTATCTATCAACACATCCTTTGTATGAATGTGCAGACAGTTATCGAGTGACCACTCTGCGTAGTCAAAGAGCGGATGCTGTTCCAGCTTTGTCCACTCCGCCATTACATCATCGTCATCTTTGGATGCGTACACTTCCGGAAAAGACGCCTTCCGACTTTGGAGTACGCGGAGAGACATGTATAGCTCATTCATCTCTTTTTTCAGAGCAATAATTTTCTCGTGTATTGCAGAAATCTTTTTATCTGCTCTCTGATTGTAGAAACCGGAGATATGATTCGAACGTGTCACCACATTTTCACTACCGAGAACGGGGAGGTGCGGTGCAGTGTGGAATGAGGGAAGAGCTTCGAGAGCGACCTGTAGTGCTTTCGCAAAAAGGTCTATCTCGTGCCCAGCGAGGAGATACAACTTCTCCGCCGACGTAGGGAGAAAGAGATATATGGTCGACCCAACAAGTTGTGCCACCGCACATCCATGTTCGTCGCGTACGACCTTCCCGTACCCTTTTGCATAACCGGGTACCTTTATTTGCGTTCTCTGATCTTGGTCAAGGCGGATACCCACGATAGTCTCCGCCCACAAGGTCCCACTCTCCCCGGGCGGGAGGCCCCCGAGCACCACAGTGACGGTGTCCTCATCATCATGAGGATAGTAGACCGTTCTGCCACCGCATACATGCAAATGGAAGTGTACGCCTATCACTTCAGCAAATCCCTCAAGAATCAAGCCCAGATGAGTTGCGACATGGGCTTGATTTTGTTCTCTAAGCGGTGCTTCAGCATCGATGAACATTGAAGCATTTCTCCCTTGCCATTCGATAGGATCTGATTTCTCAGTCATTTTTGACTCCTTTACTTGTCAATGAATCTATTTAGTGAACAAATACTAGTGTGACAATAACACTCTATTTTAAGTATGTACATATTGACAACACAATATGCACGTGATAATTTTACAGTCCGATTAACGTTCTGGAGTTCTTCTTATGTCGATTCAGCTCATTGACTTCCCCGGGGAATGGCTCGTCTTCTATTACGTCGTCCGTGTATTCGTCTTTCTGGGCATGTTGTTCTATGCTCAAAAGTTCACCCGTGAATTATTTCGCCCAGTCCGCGGGGATTACAACTTTTCGGTCTTGTACGCAATGGTCGGGGCACTCGTCGCGATTGTCGCAATTTTCTTGGTATTCCCACCAATTTTCGTGGTCAAGTTCTGACCAACGTCCGCTCTTCTACCGCCAGAGAAACCGTCCTCATGGCGGTTTCTTTTTTTGTCAATCGAATGTTTCTTGAAAACAAATATAAAATCAATTTTGAAGTCATAATCCGAGAACAATTCAAAAAATAAAGTGAAATTCTCGTCTGGTTATATTTTTCTGTTTTCAGAATAATGGGATTATAAAAAAATACGGCACATGTTGTGCCGTATTGAATCGTTGCGCGTAAGCGCAGACTGTCAGGGATTGCCGACCGGAATACCAGCGAGCGGTCCCTCGTTACAACCCGTACCTGCACCCCTGATGAGCTCCTCGAACTCACGCTCCCCAATGTAGTTGAGGATAATGATGCCCTCCGGTTCTCTCCGCCAAAAAAGAAGGTCATGTGGGTCATCATAGACGGACTGATGTATCAGGGCTCCCGCCGCGACTTCGAGAGGTATTGATTTTGTGCCGAATGAACGAGAACTCACCAACGGTCCACCGTCCCCAAACGACATGTTCCCGCCACCGCGGAAGATCGGAGTCGAAGGTCTCGGTTTCGGCGATACGCTCCGATAGATAGCGAAAGCGACCGCGTACTGACGAACATCACCGAGGATGTGCGTGGCAACACCACGTGAAGGTTCTTCGGTGAAAAGCCACTGGCGTATCTTTCCGTCTTGCTGTCGGAAGCCGTCAAGCCAAAAATATCCGGGTGGGGTACCTGTTGTCGCGAGGTAATTTTGCTTGCCCCATGCGTACCCACAGGAACGGCAGAAGCGACCCGACTCGAACGGAGTCCTATGGACTGGACACGTCTCATACTGCTCCATATTGAGGCTCCCTGCGTGGCCGGTGATTGGGTTCACACCCTGTACGCTCGGGACGATAGCGACGTGATATTCATCGCTCCTCATCGTGTTAAAGTTGAACCACATTCCCTGGCCTGCACGGACACCTGTAAAGTAACTGGTGACATTGTTTGCGCCCTGACCATGTGAACTCAGTGGCCAGTCGCCTCGATCGTTGTCATTCAACCCGTCGACCAAAAATACACTTCGGTGAGCATACGGTGGAAGACCTTGGGCAACTTCAACACCGCAGTTGACCCGCGAACGCGCACCTTCCGGTGTGTTGAATTCGACAGAGAGGCCGGCAACTGACATGGCCGGGTGTGATACCAACGGACGTTGTTGGGGTTTCCTTGGAAACATCATTCCTACGTCTGTATTCATTCCTTGACTCCGTTTCTCTAAATGTAAAAACCTGCATACAGGAAGTAATGCAGGTGGACAATGCCATCCAGACTATACAGAGTTTTTAGAATATGTCAAATATTTCCCTTGATTTTCTCTCG